>JBBSQO010000282.1:0-3846 GCA_038244025.1 Propionibacteriales bacterium | reverse complement strand
TGCAGGGCACCTATGCCTGCTCGATCGTCTCCTCTTCGCTGCTGTCCGCGATGGCCGTGGCCTACGGCCAGCCGTTTGTCTCCACCCTGACCGGTTTCAAATGGATCGGCCGGGTGCAGAACCTTGCGTTCGGCTATGAGGAGGCGATCGGGTACTGCTGCGACTCTGCCGCGGTCGCCGACAAGGACGGCATCTCGGCACTGATCCGGGTGCTGACCCTGGCTGCCAGGCTGAAGGCCGGTGGTCTGACCATCGCCGACCGGCTGGCCGACATTGACCGCCAGTACGGGGTGCATGCCACCGACCAGCTGTCCGTACGAGTCGACGATCCGACCATCATCACCGAGGCGATGCGACGGCTCCGTGGCAACCCACCGGTCGGGCTGCTGGGTCAGCCGGTGACTGCCATCGATCTGGCCCAGGGATCGGAGTCGCTGCCGCCAACCGACGGCGTCCGGTTGTGCGGCGACTCGGTCACGGTGGTGGTCCGGCCGTCCGGCACCGAGCCGAAGCTCAAGTGCTACCTGGAGGCGCGGATACCGGCCGAGCCAAGCCAGCAGCTGGCGGCCGCGCGCAGCCGGGCCCGGACGATGCTGGACGGCCTGCGTACCGAGATGGCCGCCGCACTCGGTCTCTGATCCCGGACCTGCCGGTCTAGCCTTCCTGAACTGGCATATTCCGCGCTTCCTTGTAGGATGGAAGCAAGAACTACGGCATTCACCCATCACCGAGAGAAATAATCGCGCCGGAGCGCGCTCAGGCAGCAAACCTAGGAGGAGATCATCGTGGCCGAACACGCCAACATCCAACCCGCTGAGGTGCACGAGACCCTCGCTCGACACATGCTGACCGACGGGTTCAAGCTGGTACTTGACCTGAAGGCCAGCAAGGGCAGCACGCTGGTGGATGCCCGGACCGGCCAGCGCTACCTCGACCTGTACACCTTCTTTGCGTCCGCCCCGCTCGGCCTCAACCCGGACGGCATCGTGGACGACCCCTCCTTCATGGAGCTGCTCGGCGAGGTGAGCGCCAACAAACCGGCCAACTCTGATATCTACAGCACCGAGTACGCCGACTTCGTGGAGACCTTCGCCCGGGTGGCCGGGGTGCCCGAGCTGCCGCACCTGTTCTTCGTCGAGGGTGGTGGCCTGGCGGTGGAGAACGCGCTCAAGGTCGCCTTCGACTGGAAGAGCCGCAAGAACGAGGCCGAGGGGCGCGATCCGGCCCTGGGCACCAAGGTGCTGCACCTGACCCGTGCTTTCCATGGCCGAACCGGCTACACCATGTCGCTGACCAACACCGAGCCAGCAAAGGTCGCACGCTTCCCCAAGTTCGACTGGCCTCGGATCGACGTCCCGGCCGTCATCCACCCGCTGGAAGATCATCTCGAGGAGGTCATCGCCGCCGAGGAGAAGGCGCTGGCCCAGGCGCGTAAGGCCTTTGCCGACAATCCGCACGACATCGCCTGCTTCATTGCCGAGCCGATCCAGGGCGAGGGCGGTGACAACCACATCCGGGCAGAGTTCTTTGCCGCACTGCTGGAGATCGTCCACGAGAACGACGCCCTGTTCATCTTTGACGAGGTGCAGACCGGGATGGGCACCACCGGCAGCATGTGGTGCTTTCAGCAGCTGGGCATTACCCCCGACATCGTCGCCTTCGCCAAGAAGGCCCAGCTGGGCGGCATCATGGCCGGCGGCCGGGTGGACGAGGTGGCCGACAACGTCTTCGAGGTTTCGGGCCGGATCAACTCCACCTGGGGTGGCGGGCTGACCGATATGGTCCGCAGCCGCCGACTGCTGGAGATCATCGAACGCGAAGGGCTTGTCGAGGCCGTCGGCCCCAAGGGCCAACGGATGCTGACCGGCCTCAAAGGCGTGGCCGCCAAGTCCGGCGGTCTCATCACCAATGTTCGGGGCCGCGGCTTCTTCCTCGCCTTCACCCTGCCCAGCGCCGAGATCCGTGCTGCGGTGCTGGCCGACCTGCGCGACACCGAGCATGTCCTCGGACTGCCCAGTGGCGAGCAAGCCATCCGGTTCCGACCGTCGTTGTCGATCTCCTCTGACGAGATCGATGAGGCAGTCGCTGCGGTAGGCCGCTCGGTCGCCCGTATCGTTGCCGACACCAAGGGATCGGAGGAGCAGACGAAGTGAGCGCCACAACATCGACTGTTTCAGGATCTACTAGTTTAGGGTTGTCTACTGACTCAGTATCTTCGGGGTCACCGGTTATTTCGTCCGTGATTGACAATAAGGCGGTCGATGGTGGGCGGACGATCACCAGCACCAACCCTGCCAACCTGGATGAGACGCTCGGTGACATCACCTCCGCCGATGCGGCCACCTTCGTCCGGGCGGCCGAGTCCGCGCACCGCGCCCAGCTAGCCTGGGCAAAGGTTCCGGCACCGGTCCGCGGGCGTGCGATTGCCCACATCGGCCGGCTGATCGAGGACAACGCCGAAGCGCTGGCCCGGCTGGTCACCAAGGAGATCGGCAAGCCGTACGGTGAAGCGCTGGGCGAGGTCCGCGAGATCATCGACACCTGCGACTTCTTCCTCGGCGAGGGCCGACGCCTGTACGGCCAGACGGTGCCGAGCGAGATGCCGGACAAGCAGCTGTTCACCTTCCGGAAGCCGGTCGGCACGGTAGCGGTGATCACGGCCGGCAACTTTCCGGTCGCCGTGCCGTCCTGGTACATCGTGCCGGCCCTGTTGGCTGGCAACTCGATCGTCTGGAAGCCGGCTGAGTACTCGGCCGTCTCCTCGGCCGCCTTCCACGAGCTGTTCGTCCGCGGCGGCGGGCTGCCCGAGGGTGTCTTCAACATCGTCCATGCCGATGGTGCGGCAACCTTCAACGGCCTGGAACAGGCGCTGGACGCCGGGCTGATCGACAAGGTCGGCTTCACGGGCTCATCTGCGGTCGGCAAGGAGATCGGCGCGCTCACCGGCCGCCACCTGCAGACGGCCTGCCTCGAGCTGGGCGGGAAGAACCCGATGGTGGTGACCCCGGCTGCCGATCTTGATCTTGCCGTGGAGGGTGCCCTCTTTGCCGGCTTCGGCACCGCCGGGCAGCGTTGCACCTCGCTCGGCACCGTGATCGTGCACGAGTCCATCCACGATGAGTTTCTGGCCCGGTTCAACAAGGCCGTCGCGCAGGCCCGGGTTGGTGATCCGACCCAGGACGTGTTGATGGGCCCGATGCTGGACCAGAAGTTCGCCGACCGGTACGAGGAGTATCTGGACTGGGTGCAACCGCACCACACCGTGCAGGGCAAGAGCGGCCGGATCACCGCCGACAACCCACGCGAGGGTTTTGTTGGTGATCATGGCAAGGGTCTCTTCTACCACCCGGTCGTGATTGATGGGGTACGGACCGAGGATGACATCTTCTCCCAAGAGACGTTCGGGCCGTTGGTTGGCATCACCACCTACTCGGAGCTCTCCGAGGCGATTGATCTTGCCAATGCCCCGGGCTACGGGCTGTCCTCCTCCATCTACACCAGCGATCCGGCCGAGGCGTTCGCCTTCAAGGATGGCATCGGTGCCGGCATGGTGAGCATCAACAACTCCACCTCCGGGGCCGAGGCACACCTGCCCTTCGGCGGTAATGGCAAGTCTGGCAACGGATCCCGGCAGTCCGGGATCTGGGTCCTTGATCAGTTCACCCGCTGGCAGTCGGTCAACTGGGACTACTCGGGCAAACTGCAGAAGGCCCAGATGGACGTCGTCGAGCTCACTCCGGATACGGACTTCCGCCTCGACCAGTGACCACTTCCACTCCCACCGCACCAGGGGCAACCAAGTCTGGACCCACCGTATCGGTGAAGGCAGCATCCAACGCCGCCGCG
>JBBSQO010000281.1:0-3856 GCA_038244025.1 Propionibacteriales bacterium | reverse complement strand
AGGTGGTTCAGGTGGCCGTACCAGGCCCATCGTGGACTGCGCAGGCGGGCTCCGGCGATGTGCTGGCGGGGATCTGTGCCACCTTGCTGGCGGCTGGCGTCGGTGCCGACCGTGCTGGTCTGCTGGGCGCCTCGTTGCAGGCAATGGCCGCAGCAGCTGCGCCGGGTCCGTTGCCACCACAGGAGCTGGCCAGGCACTGCGCCCATCTGCTCGGCCGGCTTGAACAGGAATTCCGCTCGGTGATGCTGCCATGATGATCGACCCGTCCACGGCCAGCGCCATCATCGATCTGGATGCCTACCAGGCCAACATCGCCGCGATCCAGGAGCTGATCGGCGACAGCCAGCTGATGTGCGTGGTCAAGGCCGATGGCTACGGCCATGGCATGCTCGCCTGTGCCCATGCCGCCCGTGCCGCCGGGGTGCCGTGGCTTGGTGCCGCAACTCCGCTGGAGGCACTCGCGCTGCGGGAGGATGGTGACCAGGGTCGGCTGCTGACCTGGCTGTACGGACCGGACGAGGACCTGACGGCGTTGGTGGCAGCCAGCATTGATATTGGTGCTCACAGCCTGGCCGACGTGTCCCGGCTGGTGGCTGCAGCCGGTACCGCCGAGCGGCTGGCCCGGGTCCATCTCAAGATCGACACCGGGTTGACCCGCAACGGTGCGCAGCCGGCGGACTGGCCGGATCTTTGTGCCGCCGCGGCCGAGGCGGAGGCCGCCGGTGCGATCACCGTGGCGGGAGTCTGGTCCCACCTCGCCGCCTCCGACGAGCTCGGTGATCCCTCCGTCGATCGGCAGCTCAAAGTTTTCGAAAGTGCGCTGGCGATCGCGAGTGAGGTGGGTCTGCGACCTGAGGTGCGGCACCTGGCCAACTCGGCCGGCGCGCTGGTGGTTCCGAAATCGCACTATGACCTGGTCCGGGTCGGCATCGCCAGCTACGGCATCGACCCGGCGCCCGGTATTGTCGCGACAGCCGGGATCACCCTGCGGCCAGTGATGACACTGCGGGCTCAGCTGGTTGCGGTGAAGCCCATCGACGCCGGGGAGGGGGTCTCCTACGGGCACACCTGGGTGTCCGATCGGCCGACCACCGTCGGGCTGGTCCCGCTCGGCTATGCTGACGGCATCCCACGGCAGGCCAGCAATATGGCCAGCGCGGCGGTGGCGGGTCGATTGGCGCCGATCCGCGGCACGGTGTGCATGGACCAGTTCATGGTTGATCTCGGGCCGGCATCCACCGCCCGGCCCGGAGATGAGGTCATCCTCTTCGGCGGCAGACCCGACACCGGTGCGGGGACACCGGAAGCCGGGTCACCGGAGGCAGCCGCAGGGGCGTCGCAAGCAGGCGCAACGGGCGCGGGGGCGCTCGTCACAGCCGAGGACTGGGCAGCGGCCTGCCACACCATTGGCTACGAGATCGTCACCCGGATCGGCACCCGGGTCCCGCGGGTCTACCCGGATCACATCCATCGAAGCGCTGGGGTGCAACGATGACGGCGACTGCTGGCCCGGGCTCAGGACGGCGCGAGCGCAACCAGGTTCTGCAGGGAGCTGGACTGGTGGCGGGGATTGCCGCACTGGCGGCGGGCGGGGTGGCTGCCGGCCTCGAGCTGGAGCAGCGGATTGTCAGCAAGCGGCTGCGTAAAAGCCAACCAGAGACTGACGAGGACTTCTTTTCGCTGCGATCATCCGGTCCGGTCGTCGTGACCCCCGATGGCGTGGTCCTGCACACGGAGGTGGACGAGGTTCAGCCCGGGGACCGGAGTGCCGGAGCTGGTCGGCGCGTTCTGACTCAGCACGATCTGACTCAGCACGATCTGACTCAGCACGATCTGACTCAGCACGATCTGTCAGGGAGCAATCTCACCATTGTCTTCGTACACGGCTATGCCCTGAACCTCAATTGCTGGCACTTCCAGCGTAAACACTTTCGCGATTCTGCCCGACTCGTTTTCTATGATCAGCGCTCTCACGGCCGATCCGGCCGGTCGGCGCCCGAACTGTGCCGGGTGTCGCAGCTCGCCAGGGACCTTCAGCAGGTCATCACCGAGGTGGTCGGGGCGGGCCCGGTGGTTCTCATCGGGCATTCGATGGGTGGGATGACGATCATGGAACTGACCCGTCAGCGGCCGGAATGGTTCGGTGATCGGATCATCGGCGTCGGTCTGCTCTCGACCGCGGCCGGCGAACTGGCTGACGACTCGCCGATCAAGGGGATCCCGGGCCGTGCCTTCTCCCGGATCGCCGAACCGTTGATGACCACGCTGAATCGGGTGCCGGAGGTGGTGGAGAAGGGCCGCAGGGCCGGCTCGGACCTGGGCTACGTCATTACACGCAGAATGTCCTTCGGTTCCGATGACGTACCGGTTGGCTATGTGGAGTTCATGAGCGAGATGCTTGGCCAGATGCCACTTGAGGTGGTGGCCGACTTCTATCCAGGCTTTGCCGAGATTGACGAGACCCCTGCCTTCGGAGTCCTGGCCCGGGTGGAATGCGCCGTGGTCGGCGGCATCGACGATGTGATCACGCCGATTCGGCATACCGACAAGATCATCGAGCTGTTGCCCGGCGCCGATGCCCTCAAAATCCCGTCCTGTGGGCATATGGGGATCATCGGGCATCATCGGCAGTTCAACGCCATGCTCGACGCGATGGTGCAGCGGGCCGTACGGCACCTGCCGGCGGTGCCAGACCGGTAGTGGCCAGCTACCCACGCCAGTCATCCAGGACGGCCTGGAGTTCGAAGCCGACAACCTTTTGGTGACCCGTCACATCTTCACCGACACGCCGCAAGAATTGGTGAGTTAGTGACGGGTCGGCGAGGTTTTGTCAGGCCGGTGATCGCTGGTAAGATAAGTCTTCCCTGTTGCGCAGCGCAATCAGGGCCGCCGAGCGCCAACCGTAAGATCGCGCTTCAGGTACGTCTCCCGCCACTTCTCCACCAGGTTTGGGCCGTTGACGCGCCTACCCCGACGGGCCCGATGATGTGAGGGTCCAGAAGTGAGTTGTTGTGTCCCAGTCGTCTGGTGCGCCGTCGCGCGCCGCGAAGAAATCTGTTCGGCCCGCCAAATCGGGCAAGAAGCGTCCCAAGAGCTTCAAGGCCGATGGGACGCCGAAGAAGCGTTGGAGTGCCGACGAGCGGGCCACCCGTGGTCACGCCAAGCGTCGCAGCGGCGGCCAGCCGCGCGCTGATGATCGCCGCTATCCCCGTGGTGAGGATCGTACGCACTCCTTCCGCGGCGATACCCGGCCCAGCACTAATCGCTCCGGCACTGATCGTTCCGGCACTGATCGCCCCCGCGATGATCGACTGGGCGATGATCGGCGCTCCAGCATGCAGAGTGAGCACCGTCGGCCGTCGTTCCGCCGTGATGATCATATCGATGACCGCCGGTCGAGCTTGCGTGGAGACAACCGACGTGCTGATGATCGTCAGACTGACGATCGCCGCTCGAGCTTCACCACGGATGACCGCCGGTCGAGCTTCCGTGGAGACAACCGACATGCTGATGATCGTCGAGGTGACGATCGCCGCTCGAACTTCCGTGAAGGCAACCGACGTGCTGATGATCGACGCGGTGACGATCGCCGCTCGAACTTCCGTGCCGATGATCGCCGTGCCGATGATGACCGTTCATCATACCGGAGTCATGACCATCGTGGTGATGATCGTCGGTCGGCTTTCCGGGCTGAGGATCGGCGGTCAAACTTCGGCGCCGATGATCGCCGGTCCAACTTTCGTCCCGACGACCGGCCGCGCTTTGAACGCTCCGGCCGTGACCGCTCGAGTGAGTCCCGAGCGGAGACCGTGCACTCCGACACTATGAGCTGGACCGCACGTGAGCTGGCGCCGGT
>JBBSQO010000280.1:0-3860 GCA_038244025.1 Propionibacteriales bacterium | reverse complement strand
GGCCGATCAAGCCCAGGCCGCTCAGGATGCCGCAGCGGCTCAGGCGCAGCAGGTGGACGAGCAGGCTCAGGCACAGCAGGCGGCCGATCAAGCCCAGGCCGCTCAGGATGCCGCAGCGGCTCAGGCGCAGCAGGTGGACGAGCAGGCTCAGGCGCAGCAAGCGGCCGATCAGGCTCAGGCACAGCAGGCGCCGGGCGATAGCCAGATGGCTACGGACGCGCCGCCGGCTAACCAGACACCCTCGAATTCTCCATCAGCCTCGCCCCCGGACATCAATGCGGCCGTTGGGGACAGCCTGCCCGGCGATCCCGCCACTGACCTCAACGGCCCGTAAGGCTCGGCACCGGGGCCGAAAAGATGCGGTCTGGCCACGTTTGGTCAGCGCTGACACCGTTGACGAGAAGCGGTCAGCCGGTCGGTAGCATGGAGATCCGAACTGACCCCGAAAGGCCCCTGTGTCGTACCCATCCGGTGATCTCACCCCTGCTGGTGTTCCCCAACCCTTCGAAGCCATCGGGCTGACCTTCGATGACGTCCTGCTGCAACCGGCAGAGAGCGATGTCATCCCCTCAGCTGCCGACACCACCTCACGGGTGTCCAGGCGGATCAGCGTACGGCTACCGTTGCTGTCGTCGGCGATGGACACCGTGACCGAGTCGCGGATGGCCGTGGCGATGGCCCGGCAGGGCGGGATTGGTATCCTGCACCGCAACCTGTCGATCGAGGACCAGGCCCATCAGGTTGATGTGGTGAAACGTTCCGAGGCGGGCATGATCGATGAACCGATTACCATCTCTGCCAAAGCCACCATTGGCGAGGCCGATGAGATGTGCGGCCGGTACCGCATCTCCGGTGTCCCGGTGGTGGACTCCCAGATGCGGTTGCTGGGTATCGTCACCAACCGGGACATGCGGTTCGAGCATGACGCTCAGCTCCTGGTGGGGGATGTGATGACGGCAATGCCGCTGGTGACCGGCCACGTTGGTATCAGCAAAGACGAAGCCTTCACCCTGCTGGCAAAGAACAAGATTGAGAAGTTGCCGCTGGTCGATGACCAGGGCAGTCTCAGGGGTTTGATCACCCTAAAGGACTTTGTGAAGTCCGATCAATATCCCCATGCCTCCAAGGATGAGCAAGGGCGCCTTAGGGTCGGGGCCGCGGTCGGATTCTTCGGGGACGCCTGGACCCGGGCGATGTGCCTGATCGAGGAGGGCGTCGACCTGTTGGTGGTGGACACTGCCCATGGACACTCCCACGGGGTGCTCGACATGATCAGGAAGTTGAAGGTAGAGCCGGCGGCGGCAGCAGTGGATGTCGTCGGTGGCAATGTGGCGACCTACGCCGGCGCCAAGGCGCTGGTCGATGCCGGTGCCGATGGCGTCAAGGTCGGTGTCGGTCCGGGTTCCATCTGCACCACCCGGGTGATCGCCGGCGTGGGGGTGCCGCAGGTCACGGCGATCCACAATGCGGCCCGGGCCTGCCGACCGGCCGGCGTGCCGCTGATTGGCGATGGCGGCCTGCAGTACTCGGGGGACATCGCCAAGGCGCTGGTGGCCGGTGCCGACTCGGTGATGCTCGGCTCGCTGCTGGCCGGGTGTGACGAAAGCCCCGGGGATCTGGTCTTCATCAATGGCAAGCAGTACAAGTCCTATCGCGGGATGGGATCGCTGGGTGCGATGGCACAACGGGGCCGCTCGGCATCGTACTCCAAGGACCGCTACTTCCAGGGTGACGTGGCCTCCGATGACCTGCTCATACCGGAGGGTATCGAAGGTCAGGTCGCTTACCGCGGCCCGCTCGCAGCCGTCGCCTACCAGCTGATCGGGGGATTGCGACAGTCGATGTTCTACACCGGTGCGGCCACCATCGAGGAGTTGCATCAGCGCGGGACCTTTGTCCGCATCACCTCGGCCGGATTGCGGGAATCTCATCCACACGATATTCAGATGACGGTCGAAGCGCCGAACTACTTGACCTGATCGCCTATCCGGCCCGATCGGCTATCTAAACTGACCTTCCAGCCGCAGGAGAGACCGATGTTCGAGATTGGCAGCAGCAAGCGTGCACCGCAGGCCTTCGCCTTCGATGACATCGCCATCGTCCCGTCCCGGCGTACCCGAGGAATTGAGGAGGTCTCGCTGAGCTGGCGGTTTGACGCGCTGACGCTGGACTTCCCGTTGATCGCCGCGCCAATGGACTCGGTGATGTCTCCGCAGACCGCGATCACGGTCGGCAAGCTTGGCGGTCTTGGGATCCTCAACCTGGAGGGGCTGTGGACCCGCTACGCCGACCCGTGCCCGCTGCTGGACGAGATCGCCGGAATTGAGGACCCGTCGTTGTCCACCCGGCGGATGCAGCAGATCTATGCCGAACCCATCAAGCCCGAGCTGATCGGCGCCC
The DNA here is from genome assembly GCA_038244025.1 of Propionibacteriales bacterium. Lineage (GTDB taxonomy): Bacteria > Actinomycetota > Actinomycetes > Propionibacteriales > Propionibacteriaceae > Microlunatus. The sequence continues at coordinate 1,460 of JBBSQO010000280.1, read as the reverse complement.
GGATGGCCGAGATCCGGGCCGCCGGAGTGCCGGTTGCCGGGGCACTGTCGCCACAGCACAGCCAGCGGTACGCCCAGGACGTGGTGGATGCGGCACCGGACTTCTTCGTGATCCGTGGCACCACGGTGTCGGCCGAGCATGTCTCTGCCGATGCTGAGCCGTTGAACCTCAAGCAGTTCATCTATGAGCTGGACGTCCCGGTCATCGTCGGCGGCTGTGCCACCTATCAGACCGCCCTGCACCTGATGCGCACCGGTGCGGCCGGGGTGCTGGTGGGTTTTGGTGGCGGGGCTGCCCACACCACCCGCTCGGTGCTCGGCATTGCGGTTCCGATGGCGTCGGCTGTCTCCGACGTCGCCGGGGCCCGGCGCGACTATCTGGACGAGTCGGGTGGTCGCTATGTGCAGGTGATCGCGGATGGGTCCGTCGGTCGCTCCGGCGACATCGCCAAGGCGATCGCCTGCGGTGCGGATGCGGTGATGGTCGGATCCCCGCTGGCCCGAGCCGCAGAGGCCCCCGGCCATGGCTACCACTGGGGTCCCGAGGCCTGGCACGCCACGCTGCCTCGCGGCGAGCGGGTACGGTTCGGCACGGTGGGCTCCCTGGAGGAGATTCTGCTCGGGCCGTCCACCGTCCCCGACGGCACCATGAACCTGGTGGGCGCCTTGCGCCGTGCGCTGGCTACCACCGGGTATACCGAGGCCAAGGAGTTCCAGCGGGTCGACGTGGTGGTCGGCTGACTGCACCGCCTAAAGGTGCACCGAAACCGCCATTCCCCGGGGATAATGAAGCATGTCCGCAACCGTGCATCCCGAGATCGAGATCAAGTATGACGCTCCTGTGGACACAGAGCTACTCGACGCGACCCGCATCAAAGGGATCGAAGGTCTCGGGGAAGCTGTAGAGCACCGGCTCGAGGCCTGCTACTTCGACACGGAGCGGCTTGACTTGGCCCGACGCGGCATCACGGTGCGATGTCGGATGGGCGGTGGTGATCAAGGATGGCACCTCAAGATCCCGGTGGCCGGCGACGAGCGGGTGGAGTATCGACTGCCGTTGGGACGGTCGTCACGGCGCGTGCCGGCGGCTCTGGTGGTGCCGGTCCGTGGGATCGTGCGCGGCAACGCCTTGGTGCCGGTTGCCCGGGTAAGTACCGTTCGGGCGAAGTTGCCGTTGCTCGGCCCCGGTGGCCAGGTGCTTGCCCTGCTGTGCGATGACGAGGTCACAGCGGAGTCTTTTGAGGAGGCGTCCACCCTTCAGCGCTGGCGCGAGTGGGAGGTCGAGCTGGTCGCCGGGGAGCGGGGTCTGCTCACCGCTGTGGAGGAGGTACTCATTTCCTCGGGTGCTCGGCGGAGCGCCATGTCCTCGAAGCTGGCGCGGGCCTTGGGTGACCGGTTGCCGATCCCCGACCGGCCGCCCTCGTCCAAGAAGCTTAAGGGTGGGTCAGCATGCGACCTCCT
>JBBSQO010000279.1:0-3865 GCA_038244025.1 Propionibacteriales bacterium | reverse complement strand
TCGCCCGACGACGACTCAGTCGGGACCGGGCGCAAGATCCTGCCCTAGATACCTCCCGGTTGATCACGACAAGGCGTAGACTCCTGGCGAGAGAATTTTTGAGCAAACAGTCGAGGCTCCCACAGAGGATAACCTGTGAAGCCTCCCGGGTTAGGCGTGCGCACTGTGGTCACAAGTAAAGCCCCTACTCCTGATCAAGGACCTGCTCCGAAAGAACTGCCAACTCCGGCGGTCGACATTTCTGCTGCCAGTCCGCAGAGTTACCGGTCCGAGCTCACCAGGATGCCGGATGATGTCATCGGCAAGGATTGGGCGGGAACGATCCCGGCCCAATTCGGTGTCGCGCCTCGCGTCCGGCTTGGCCACACCAAGTGGTTCAACCTGCTCTGGCTGATTCCGATCGGTTTCGTTCTCCTCATCGCCGCCATCGCGGTGGCGAGGGGCATTCGTGGGACGCCGGCTGTGCAGGCCTTCATGACCCAGTTTCCGGGCACATCGGAGTTGTCAGGCAATGCGCCGGTCGGTTTTCCTGCCTGGCTCGGCTGGCAGCACTTCTTCAATTTGTTCTTCCTGATCTTTATCATCAGGTCAGGCTGGCAGATCCTCGCTGACCACCCCAGGTTGTACTGGACACGCCACAGTGGCCCAGGTAACAATTGGTTCCGCATGCAGCACCCGGTTCCGCCTGATCCTCTGTACACGGCGAAACAGGACTCGATTACGTTGCCCGCCGGTGTCGGGCTCCCCGGCAGGCGGCATACCATCGGGTTGGCCCGCTGGTGGCACTTGGGCGTTGACACCCTGTGGCTGCTCAACGGCATCATCTTCTACATTCTACTTTTCACGACCGGGCAGTGGCTGCGTCTGGTGCCAATGCACTGGGATGTGATCCCGAATTCCATCTCAGTGGCGATTCAATATCTGTCGATGAACTGGCCGTTGGAAACGGGTTGGACCAACTACAACAGCCTGCAGCTGATCGCCTACTTCATCACTGTGTTCATCGCCGCACCGCTCGCCTTGATCACCGGGCTGGGGATGTCACCGGCGCTTTCCACCAAGTTCAAGTGGGTCAGTTCAGCGCTCAGCATCCAGGTCGCCCGGTCGCTGCACTTCCTGGTCATGGTGTGGTTCGTCATCTTCATCGTTCTCCATGTCACTTTGGTGATGGCGACCGGCGCGCTGGCGAACCTCAATCACATGTACGCAAGCCGGAACGATAGCTCGTGGGTGGGCTTCTGGATCTTCGCGGCGTCGATGGTTGTTGTGGTCGTCGGTTGGGTTGCCGCTACCCCAGTCACCTATCGTTACCCGCGGATGATCCAACGGGTTGGCTATGCATTGATCGGGCCGGCGCAGCGCCTCTTTGAGCACATCGACTCCAAGCCTGGCCAGTACACTGAGAGAGACATTTCGCCCTACTTCTGGCATAACGGCAAATACCCGGAGAGTGATGAGTACGCGAATCTGCGGGCCGGCAATTTCGCGGACTATCGACTGCGGATCAACGGATTGGTGGAGAACGCGGTCGAGCTCAGTCTGGCGCAGCTACGCTCGCTCGCCTATCACGAGCAGATCACGCAGCACTTCTGCATTCAGGGCTGGTCCGGGGTGGCCAAGTGGGGTGGCGTCTCGATGCAGTCGATCATGGAGTTGGTGAAGCCGAAACCCGAGGCGAAGTGGGTGATCTTCTACTCCTTCGCCGAAGGCTCGGATGGCGGCACTTACTATGACGCACAGCCCATCGATCAGATGCGTTATGACCTGACAATGCTCGCCTATGACATGAACAACGAAGCGTTGTCCTATGGCCATGGTGCGCCGGTGCGACTGCGCAACGAGGTCCAACTGGGCTTCAAGATGGTCAAATGGATCAAGGGAATTGAGTTTATCGAAGACTTCGCTGACCTCGGTGGGGGCCAAGGCGGATACAACAACGACCACGAGTTCTTCGGCTACAGTCAGTCCATCTGAATGCTGGCAGAGGCTCGGAAGGCGACTCTGGAAACTTGGCGCCATTGGCGTTATCAATGACGCTGCCGCGCTCATCTCGAGCAGTGCGGGAGAACTGGTGTCGACTTTTCAGAGTGGCCGACGTGGATGTGCTGGCCGGAAGACGGTGCGGAGAAGGTGGACGACCATCGCAGCGAAGACGATGATTCCCGCGGCAAACGCGAACCACAGCTCCACCGCGCCGATGTGCCCGACCACGGGCAGCCGGTCGGCGCGACCGAGATAGATGCCGGCGACCGCGTACATACCCAAGGGGAAGATCAGGCTCCACAAAGTCGCCTGGTAGTCCAGCGGTACCCGATGGGTCTTATGGCGCCACCAGCCGGCGGCCACCAGAGCCGGGATCAGCCAGGTGGCAAAGGCCCAGAACGCCACCGAGACGCCGGCCACCAGCCCTCTGGTCGCCTCCACCATCGGCAGATCGAGCATCTCCAAAATCCGTGCGCCGGCCAGTACCGTAATCGCGCATGCGCCCATCGACACCCAGTACGGCGGGTCGAGGTCTTCGGGCCGTAGCTCGTAAAGCATCATCCGCAGGGCCACCAGCATGCCGGCCGCGGCGTACAAGAAGATGCCCACCGACCACGACAGCACCGCGAGCACTCCGAGCAGGTTGCGCCCGGTACCCGCGTGCGGTTCGAGCGAGGCTGCGGCGACGGCGACGGACTGGCTGGCGACCACCCAGATGAACCAGGTCCCGTTGGCCCACGCCACCACCGGACGGGCATGACGCCCGAGGACCGCGGTCCACGGGACGACGTAGCCGAGCACGATCCAGGAGGCCACCGAGATCACCAACAGGATCGAGGTGAGCGGGTAATAGCCGGCCACCGCGAGCCGCACCCCCAAGACATTGGTGCCGGCGACGAAGGTGAAGAAGCCGAACGCGCGCTGTGGGTCGGTGAAGTCGCTGGCAATTGATGACCGATAGCTCACCAGCCGCCATCCTGTCAGAATCAGGAGCACCAGGTAGGACACGACGCAGACCAGCAGCGATACCTCCGAAAGCCGCTGGTATCCCTCCAGGTGCATACCGACCGAGATGATCCCGCTGGCCATCACCAGCGCGAAATAGCCCGGAGAGAGACCTTCCACGGCCTGCTGGACCCGCCCTCGCCACTCCGTTGGCATTGTCACAGGCTACCGAGGTGCGGCGCGTCGGGATAGTACCGATCATGGGCTAGGGCCTGGTCCGCTACCTGCCGACCGGTCGCGACGTTGGTAGCCCGGTCGGCGCCGGATGGCTCCATGACACGGAGGTACGAATGTGATAGGAATTACGACATCACACCCGAGTTGTCGGCGTGCATCGCCGAGACAGAAGGGCCGGTGCCATGACTGAGGTTTCCCCGAACGAGGGTCGTGAGCAGGGCGAGCTGCTGGCACCGTTGCTTCCTGGCGGCGAGCCGATCGAGGGGTTGCTGCGCCGGGCGCAGTTCTTCTCCTCGGGCACGCCAACCGCCGACCACCGCGAGGTCCATCACATCGGCGGCCGGCAGGCCGAGGAGTTCTGGCATGAGCGCTGGCGCCATGACAAGGAGGTGCGATCGACCCACGGGGTGAACTGCACCGGGTCGTGCTCGTGGAAGATCTACGTCAAGGACGGCATCATCACCTGGGAGACGCAGCAGACCGACTACCCGTCAGTCGGTCCGGACTCGCCGGAGTACGAGCCGCGCGGCTGCCCACGGGGAGCGTCCTTCTCCTGGTACACCTACTCGCCGTCGCGGGTCCGCTATCCGTACGTCCGCGGCCCGTTGCTGGAGATCTGGCGCGAGGCCCGGAGCCGGCTCGGCGACCCGGTCACGGCCTGGGCCGAGATCACCGCGGACCCGGAGCGGATGGCCCGTTA
>JBBSQO010000278.1:0-3868 GCA_038244025.1 Propionibacteriales bacterium | reverse complement strand
GGTTTTGAGATGGTCGAAGGCACCCAGGGCGGCATCCAGCCCGGTCACCGCCACCGCGTCGGCCGCCGCGCCGAAGGCGGCCGAGACCGCCGTTTCATAGCCCGCCTCCACGCTCACCAGTGCGGCCACCGATCCGAGCAGGCCACCGATCCGATCGGTGGCGGCCAGCAGCGCAGCCGAGGCGTCCTTGCGTTCCAAGCCCAGCTGCAGGCCCTCCAGCCGGGCGGCCAGGGCGGCCCGATCCTGGCTGGCCGCGGCCTCGGCGGCCCGCAGCTCCGCCAGCTCGGCGCCGACGGCGTCCAACGCCTCAGAGGCCTCCTCATGCTCGCTGTCCAGGTTGACCTCACCAGCATCCAACCCGGCCACCCTGGACTCCCGTGCGGTGAAGGCCCTACTGGCGGTCTCGGCCCGGGCAACAGCCTGCTGCCGTGCCGCGGTCAGCCGACCGATCTCCTCGGCAGCCGCTTCGGAGCGGCTCCGCAGGGAGTTGACCTGCCCGGTCAGCCGGGCCAGCCCCTCGCGGCGGTCCGCGGCCGCTCGGATCACGCCGGCCAGCCGCGTCTCCTCGTTCTGGTAAGCCTGCTCCAATCCGGCTCGGCGTTCACTGCCCTGTCGCAGCGCGTCATCCTTGCTCTGCACCTCGGCGGCCAGCGCGCTCTCCTGCACCCGAACCGCCTCGGCCTCGCGCTCCAGCTCCTCGGGCTCACGGCCGGTGCGCTCCGGGCCGGAGTTGTCCGCCGCATTCCTGATCCGCTCCACGGCGATCGACAACGTGGTGGCGACCCGTTCCTTCAGCCCGGCCAGCGCATACCAGTTCTCCTGCGCGGCGGTGAGTCGCGGCAGCCCGAGCCGTACGTTCTCCTCAGCTGCTGCCTCTCCATCACGAGCGGCAGCCAGATTGCGCTCCAGATCGGCCCGCCGTTCCTTCAGCGCCCTCTCCCCAGCCAGCTCGGACTCCAGCGCCATGGTCGCCTGGACCAGGTCGTCGGCCAGCAACCGGGCTCGGGCATCGCGAACCTCGGCCTGGATGACGACGGCCTTACGCGCTACCTCGGCCTGCCGACCCAGCGGCTTCAACTGACGGCGGATCTCGGTGATCAGGTCGGACAACCGGTTCAGGTTGCCCTCGGTTGCCTCCAGCTTGCGCAACGCCTTTTCCTTGCGCTTACGGTGCTTGAGTACGCCGGCGGCCTCCTCGATGAAACCACGGCGCCCCTCCGGGGTCGCCTGCAGGATGGAGTCCAGCTGCCCCTGCCCGACGATGACGTGCATCTCCCGGCCGATGCCGGAGTCGCTGAGCAGATCCTGGACGTCGAGGAGCCGGGCAGTATCGCCGTTGATCTTGTATTCCGAGCCGCCGTTGCGAAACATGGTGCGGGCAATGGTGACCTCGGTGTACTCGATCGGCAGCGCGCCATCGGAGTTGTCGATGGTCAGCACCACCTCGGTGCGACCCAGCGGCGCCCGGCCGGAGGTGCCGGCGAAGATGACATCCTCCATTTTGCCGCCGCGCAGCGACTTGACACCTTGCTCGCCCATCACCCAGCTGAGCGCATCCACCACATTGGACTTGCCGGACCCGTTCGGCCCCACCACACAAGTGATCCCGGGTTCAAAGTTCAGCGTCGTGGCGGACGCGAAGGACTTGAACCCGCGCAGCGTCAGACTCTTCAGATACACGTCAGACTCTCGACATACGGGCTCTAGACGGGCGGGCTCTAGACACGGGGCAAGTCACTTTCTTCGTTGGCCTGCGGGAAGGCTGCTTCACTCTAACCGACCGGCTGGTAGCCATCGGGTAGGTTCACCTCTGGTGTGCGGGCGTGTCCTGATCTGCCCGCTGACCGCCGCGGACGGCCGAGAACGTCCAGATCTTGTTCAGCACGAACGAGATCGGGGTGACGACGATGATCATGATCAGCTGGGCCCAGTAGAACCGGGTCCGCAGTCCGGTGGAGTCGTCGAAGAACTGCGGCGACAAGGCGAACACCGTGCCGGGATGCATCAGCAGGGTGAGGATGCCCAGGCCGATCAGCTGACCAAGCAGGCCAACGGCCAGGAACGGCCAGTACTCACGCCACCAGCGGGAGTGCCCGGAGCTGCGGAAGGTCCAGCTGCGGTTGAGCTGGAAGTTCCACAGGTTGGCGACCAGGAAGGCGATCATCGAGAAGACGTGGTACCAGCGGATGTTGAACCTGGTCATCGGCAGGTCCCAGAACACCGAGTGCGGGCTCGGTCCCAGCTTGTTGGCGATGATGGTGGCCAGCATGTTGACGAGTACGCCGGAGCCGCCCACCAGGCCGAACCGGATCAGCAGCAGCCAGTTGTGGCGGTGGCGGACGAAGAGGAAGTCAGTCAGGCGTGTCACGATCGGATGAGCCTACCGTCCGCGCCGCACCCTGCTGGCCGACCCGTCACTAGATCGCTGGTTCTGCCAGATATGCCGAGGAGCGCAGCGACTTCCAGCCCTCGCGGCGAGCGATGTGGCGTATCGGTGAGCAAGTGACGGGTCAGCGCCTTGAGAAGGTGGCCATCCGCGCCTCGACGCTTCCATGCCTGCGCGCCCCCCGTGCCGTGGCCGCTACGGCCGGGTGGCTACCCAGTACAGCCGTTTTTTCCCCAGCTGCCGCTCGAACTGTCCACCGGCACCCTCGATGATCCGGCGGGAGGCCACATTGTCGTGGTCGCAGGTGACCAGTGCCGGATCGATACCGAGTGCATGCGCCATCGGCAGCGAAGCGGCGAACGCGGCCCCAGCCGTGACCCTGTCCTCGGGCCGACGGCCGGATCCAGTAGCCGACGTGGCCGCCAACCCTGCGAAGCTGTCCGTTGAGCCGGTGCCGGATCGACAGCCGACCGAGGAACTCCTCGCCCTGCACCCACCACAAAGTGGTGCACGGGACGTAGTTGTCCGGCCGCGGTGTGTCGGGCAGTCGGGCGGCGACCACTTGATCGACGTACTCGGCAAACCGCGCTCCGTCGGCCACGGTCTCCACCGTCACGCCGAACTGGTCGGTCCAGTCGGCTTCCTCACGCATCGCGAACAACGGCCAGCAGCGGTGCTACGGCGTCGCGCGGATCCCTTCGTCGGCCAGGAACTGTCGCGCCCGGCCCAGCTGCCGGTCATTGGAGAACGCGTACCACGACTTGAGCAGGCTTTCCTGGTCGATCAGGTGCCGGAACCGTCGGAAAGCACCCTTGCCCTCCAGGGCCCATTCCAGTCGCTCGCGCAGCTCCGAGTCGGGCACGCCGGCAGCGAACGCTGCCATGTCCTCCCATCCTTCTCGCGACCCGGCACAGTGAACTACCAGCCAACGATCCGGTTCCTCCTCCACGTCGACGGCCACGTCCTTGCCGACCTCGGACGCATCCGTGAGGAAGGCAGGAAGCACCTCTCCGGTGCGCAGATCGACGAACCCGCCGGCATTGCTGAGCGAGTCACCTTCCAGCAGCATCGATAGCTCTTCCAGATTGACCGGCAACGGCTGTCCGGGCACCGGCTCGGACCGGAGCGCCGCCAGCAAGTCCTCGGCCAACGCGTCGTCGCCAGGCAGTCCGCGCTGCTGCAGCCGCTGCAGCAGGGACGATGCCAGACTGGACGCCCGGTCGGCGGCGGTGGGCAGCACCTGCAGCACGGCCGATCCCGCCTGTTGCAGGCCACCGGAAACGTCATGGCCCTGCAGTGCCAAAAAAACACCATCCACGTCGCCGCTCGCGGTGGCCCCGCGTAGCTCATCACAGTCAACGGGCCTGGCTGGCTCACCATCTTCTGGCCACCGGTACCCCAGCATCGGGTGCGGCTGCCGCGGTCGGGCCGGCAACCGACCCTCACCGTCGTCGTCGGCGAAACGGCGACCGTACTGATCCG
>JBBSQO010000277.1:0-3915 GCA_038244025.1 Propionibacteriales bacterium | reverse complement strand
GTTGGCACGGTCAGCAGCAGGCCAAGGGTCAGGCTGGCGTTCATCACCAGGACGGTGGCCCAGAGGAAGGACAGCCGGCGGAAGAACCGGCGAAGCGAGATGGAACCGACCACCTCATCCGGCATCGGCACAAAGTCGTGTGCCATCCGTTGGATCAGCGGGTGTTGCCACCAGACGCTGGCGAGCAGGGCGCCGGCAAAGACGAAGGTGGCCAGGGTCGGTTGGAGGAAATAGACCATTGCCGAGCTGGTGACTGCCGTGACCCCGACCTGCACTACTGCTAGCGCGGCCGTGGCGAGCAGCAGTGCCGACGGTTTGGTGCCGCGGGCCAGCCGGACGGTGATAGCCAGTGCCACCCAGGCGAGCGCGCTGATCAGGGCAGCGGGGAGGCTTACCAGCACCACGACGCCATAGAAAAGCCCAAGCGGGATCAACACTGCCTCCGCCAGATGGACGGCTACCCCAGCCACCAGCCGACGAGGCGCGGGCAGCATCACGATCTGCGGCGAGGAATGCTCCGACACAAAGGACTCCCATGCGGGCGGGACAGGCGTGTCGCCAACTTTACGCCGCTGTCCAACCCTAGGCTCCGGGTTGTGCACAGAGGGACTACCGCTGCCACCCGGCCTTTGTCGGTAGTGGCCCGGCCTTTGTCGGTAGTGGCCCGGCCTTTGTCAGTAGTGGCCCGGTCTTTGTCGGTAACGAGTGGTGCAGTTAGGTAAGGTGCAGCCGCAGCGATTGAGAAGCCCAAGGCTGGGTACCCCACCAGCAGAGCCGCACGGAGGGATCACGGAGCGTTCCACCACCATCAACCGCCAAGGTCGGCGCCCGGGTGATCGACGAATGATCAAGGAAAGGTAGCTGAAGATGGGCCTGCTGGATGACATCAACTCTCCGGCTGACGTGCGGAGTCTGGCCGCGGAGCAGTTACCTGCCCTGGCCGAAGAGATCCGGGCATTCCTGATCGACTCCGTCTGCCGTACCGGTGGGCATCTGGGCCCGAACCTCGGCGTGGTTGAGCTGACAATCGCCTTGCATCGCACTTTCGAGTCGCCCGACACCCCGCTGGTCTTCGACACCGGGCATCAGTCCTACGTCCACAAGCTGCTGACCGGACGGCGGGCCGGCTTCGGCCGGCTCCGGACCAGCGGCGGGCTCTCCGGCTATCCGAACCGCGCCGAGTCGATCCATGATGTGCAGGAAAACTCCCATGCCTCCACCGCTCTGTCCTATGCCGATGGACTGAGTAAGGCTTTCCAACTCGCCGGGGACGATGAAAGGACGGTGGTGGCGGTCATCGGCGACGGAGCCTTGACTGGTGGGCTAGCCTGGGAAGCACTGAACAACCTCGGCGCCGGGCGTCGACCGGTCATCATCGTCCTCAACGACAACGGCCGGTCCTACTCCCCCACCATCGGTGGGCTACCGCGGCACCTGCGTCAGGTGTCTGAGCGACACGGCTATGGCGAGCTGGTTGACCTGCTCGGCGGCACTACCTCGGACCTACAGATGACCCAGCCAGGAACGCCGGCCCATCAGGGAACACTGGCCCAGCAAGGAAGTCCAGCCCATCAGGGGACCCTGTTCGAGGCGCTGGGATTCTGCTACCTCGGACCGGTTGACGGACACGACACGGCTGCGGTCGAGGCGGCGCTCCAGCAGGCCAAGACCTTCAGCTCGCCCGTTGTCGTTCACTGCCTGACCACCAAGGGACGCGGTTATCACGCAGCCGAGACCGATGAGGCCGACCGGTTGCATTCTGTCGGCGTGGTCGACTCGCTGACGGGCCGGCCGAGCCAGCAGCCGACCCAGACCTGGACCGACGCCTTTGCCGCCAGCCTGGTGGAGATCGGCGGCAGCCGTCCCGAGGTGGTTGCCGTCAGTGCAGCCATGCTGGGGCCCACCGGCCTGCAGCTCTTCGCCGACCGGTATCCCGGGCGTTGTTTCGATGTCGGCATTGCCGAGCAGCATGCCCTTACCTCTGCGGCCGGGCTGGCGATGGCCGGTCTGCACCCGGTGGTGGCCCTGTAAGCCACCTTCGCCAACCGGGCCTTTGACCAGCTGCTGCTGGATGTCGGGCTGCACCAGCAACCGGTGACGCTGGTGCTGGACCGGGCGGGCGTCACCGGACCGGACGGTGCCAGCCACCACGGCCTGTGGGATCTGGCCCTGCTGGGGATCGTGCCGGGGATGCGGGTGGCCGCCCCTCGTGATGCGGCCACCTTGGCCGAGGAGCTGGCCGAAGCGGTCGGCACGAACAGCCCGACTGCCCTGCGCTACCCGAAGGCAGCACTCGGCCCCGCGATTCCAGCAATCGAGCGCAGAGGCGATGCTGATCTCCTCTGCCGACCATTGGGTGCCGCCGAGGTGTTGATCATTGCTGTCGGCGCGATGGCACAGACGGCCCTGACCGCCGCGGAAGAACTGACCAGGCAAGGAGTGGGCTGCACCGTGGTGGACCCCCGCTGGGTGCTGCCGGTCGATCCGGCGATCATAGAGCTCGCCAGAGTCCACCGGCAGGTGGTGACCCTGGAGGACGGCGTCCGTCAGGGTGGCGTCGGTGCGCGGGTCACCGCCCGGCTCAGCGAGGCCGGCATCGGGGTGCCGGTGCGGTGCCTGGGGCTGCCGACGGAGTACATCGCGCACGGCACCCGCGGTGAGATTCTGGCCAGCTATGGGCTCGACCCGGCCGGTGTCACCGCTAGTGTCCTTGATGCCGTGGCCGACCGTCACCAGCCGTCGCGGAGCCTGCGCCTGGTGTCCAACGAGGGCACCACAGCTGAGGGGTCGGGATCTCGGTCGGGCAAGCCTGCTGTGGCAGCCAAGCGGCCAGCCGCGGCCAAGCGATCCCTGTCCGCCAGGCGATCTCTCGCGGCCCGGGCATCCCGGTCGGCCAGGGTGCGGTAGGGGTGGAGATGGACCAGGCCAGCCTGTTCCCGCCAACACCGACCCGGCAGCCCGCCGGCAGGTCGGCTACCGTGCTGCCGCCGGCCGACGGCCGGCGCGTACCGGGCGCTGCCGCGGCAGAAAACTTTCCGGTCGCACTGAGGCTGCTGCCCAAGACCAGACGAGAGCAGCTGCTGGCGGCCTACCGGTACGCGCGCTACGTCGATGACGTCGGTGATGACTTCTCGGCAGGCCAGAACCCGACCCGGCGTACCGAGGCGCTGGCCCACATCGCCGCGGACGTCCGGCGGTTGTACGCCGGGGGCGATGCCCAGCTGCCTGCTGTCGCCGGTCTGGCCCCATTGCTGACCGGCTGCCGGTTGCCGGCGGAGCCGCTGTTGCGTCTGGTGGCGGCCAACCTGGCCGACCAGCAGGTCAGCCGCTACCAGACCTTCGAGGACCTGCTCGGCTACTGTGCGCTGTCGGCCAACCCGATAGGTGAGATCGTGCTATACATCTTCGGTGCAGTCCCGGCGGAACGACTCGCGGCCGAGCGAGCCGAGCTTTCGGACCGGATCTGTACGGCGTTGCAGCTGATCGAGCACTGCCAAGATGTTGCCGAGGACTACCGGCACGGCAGGGTCTACCTACCGGCCGAGGACCTGGCCCGTTTCGGAGTCGCCGAGCCCGAGCTCGCTGCGCCGAGCGCCTCGCCGGGGCTGCGCGCACTGATCGGCTTTGAGGTTGACCGGGCCCGAGCCTGGCTCGACTCGGGCGCGGTCCTGGTGTCCACTCTGACTGGCTGGTCCCGCCTTGCCGTCTCCGGGTATGTCGCCGGTGGCCGGGCTGCGGCGACCGGACTGCGGCGAGCCGGTTTCGATCCACTCACCGGTCCGAACACAGTGGCAGGCCCGGCCAAGCCATCCGGCCCGGCGATGGCATCAGCCTGGTTGCTCGCGTTGGTGAGGACCGCCGGATGAACCTGAAAGATGCCTACGACCAATGTGAGCGGATCACCAGATCCGAAGC
>JBBSQO010000276.1:0-3917 GCA_038244025.1 Propionibacteriales bacterium | reverse complement strand
TAGCCGTTTTCCATCCCAAGGGCGGCATGCTGCGCAAGGTGATGGAGGACTACTCCCGTCAGCGCCACATCGAGGCCGGTTACGAGTTCGTCAACACCCCGCACATCACCAAGGGGCAGCTGTTTGAGACCTCCGGCCACCTGCAGTGGTTTGCCGACGGCATGTTCCCTCCGATGCACATCGACGCGGAGTACGACGAGGACGGCACGGTCCGCAAGCCAGGTCAGGACTACTACCTGAAGCCGATGAACTGCCCGATGCACAACTTGATCTTCCGCAGCCGGGGCCGGTCCTACCGGGAGCTGCCGCTGCGGCTGTTCGAGTTCGGCAGCGTCTACCGGTACGAGATGTCGGGCGTTGTGCATGGCCTGACCCGGGTCCGCGGCATGACCCAGGACGACGCACATATTTACTGCACTGCTGACCAGTTGCAGGGCGAGATCAAGTCGCTGCTCTCCTTCGTGCTCGGCCTGCTCGGCGACTATGGCCTGGACGACTTCTATCTGGAGCTGTCCACCCGCGACCTGGAGAAGTCCATCGGTAGCGACGAGCAGTGGCAGTCCGCCACCGAGGCGTTGCGGGTGGCCGCGGAGTCCACCGGGTTGGAGCTGATGCTCGACCCCGGCGGCGCGGCCTTCTATGCGCCGAAGATCTCGGTCCAGGCCCGGGATGCGATCGGTCGGACCTGGCAGCTGTCCACCATCCAGGTCGACCTGATGGAGCCGGGCCGGTTCAACCTGGAGTACACCGCCTCGGACGGGTCCCGGCAGGAACCGTACATGATCCACCGGGCCCTGTTCGGCTCAATTGAACGCTTCATCGGGGTGCTGACCGAGCACTATGCCGGAGCCTTCCCGGTCTGGTTGTCGCCGGTCCAGGTGACCTGCGTCCCGGTGGCGGCCGAGTACAACGAGTATCTCGGTGCCGTCGCTGCCGAGCTGCTGGCCGCCGGCGTCCGGGTCGAGGTGGACACCTCCGATGACCGGATGCAGAAGAAGATCCGCAATGCCAGCAAGTCCAAGGTGCCGTACGTGTTGATTGCCGGCGGGGAGGATGCCGAGGCCGGTGCGGTCTCGTTCCGCTATCGCGACGGTAGCCAGCAGAACGGGGTGCCAGTCGCCGACGCGGTAGCCGAGATCGGCCAGGCCATCGCCGACCGGCGCCAAGTCACAGGACGGGCACCGTGAGCGATCAGCTGGAGCCGGCCACGGAGCTGGCCGGGGTGCCGGACGGCTTCCAGCGGTTGTGGACCCCGCACCGGATGGCCTACATCCATGGCGAGAACAAGCCGGCGGTGCCCGAGGCGCATGCCTGTCCGTTCTGCCGGGCCGCCACCCGCAGCGATGAGGAGGGTCTGGTTGTCCGCCGCGGTGAGACGGCGTACGTGGTCTTGAACCTGTACCCGTACGCGCCGGGTCACCTGCTCGTCTGCCCGTACCGGCACGTCGCCGACTACACCGATCTCACCGAGGTGGAGACTGTTGAGGTCGCTTCCCTGACCCAGCAGGGGATGCGGGTGCTGCGGGCGGCCAGTAGTCCACACGGCTTCAACCTGGGGATGAACCAGGGAGCAGTGGCCGGGGCCGGGATTGCGGCCCACCTGCACCAGCACGTGGTGCCGCGGTGGGCCGGCGACTCCAACTTCCTTCCCGTCATTGGCCAGACCAAGGCGCTGCCGCAGCTGCTCGGCCAGACCCGGCAGCTGGTGGCCGAGACCTGGGCAGAACGAGACTGGACCGCCTGATGCTGGAGCGCTTCCGCGCTAGCTGGGAAAAGGTGATGGCCTACCCAGCCCGGCTGATGCTGCGGTTCGGCTTCGGACCCGACGTCGCCACCTGGATCGGCACCCTCGGCGTGGTGATCACCTCGCTGGTCTGCCTACCCCTCGGCTGGCTGTGGCAGGCGCCACTGATTATCGTCGCCTTCGCCTTCTTCGACCTGGTGGACGGGCAGATGGCCCGGATCTCCGGCCGTTCGTCGAAGTGGGGTGCCTTCCTGGACTCCAGCCTGGACCGGCTCGGTGATGGTGCCTTGTTTGCCGGTGTGGTGTTGTACTTCGCCGGTCCCGGTGGCTCCGTGACCTGGGCCGGGGTGACGCTGGCCGCTCTGGTCGCCGGTCAGCTGACCTCCTATGTCAGGGCGCGGGCCGAGAGCGTCGGGTATCAAGCCGATGGTGGCATCGCGGCCCGGGCAGACCGGTTCTTGATCATGCTCGTCGGGCTGTTCCTGGCCGGCCTGGGAGTGCCCTTCACTGTGCAGATTGCGGTCGCACTACTTGCGGTGGCAAGTACGGTGACGGTGGCCCAGCGGATGATCAAGGTATGGCGACAGGCAGCCGTGGAGGTTGATCATGGCCAGGCCCGCTAGCCGACCGCTGCAGGCACGGGTAGTCCGGCAGATCTGGCGGCTCGGGTGGCGGCTGGGCCCGCGGCTTCCAACATCGGTACAGTCCATGATCATCCGGGCTGGCAGCGGCATCGGGGTGCGTTTTCCGGGCCAGCACCAACGTGTGCTGGCTGACAATCTCACGGTGGCGACCGGCGGACCCGTCGACCGGTCGTTGTTGAAGTCAGCGTTGGCCTCCTATCTGCGCAACTTCACCGAGGTACTGGCGCTGCCGGGCTGGTCGACCCAGGACGTGATCACAGCCGTGACGACCAGCAACGAGCACTATCTGCGGGAGGCGTTTGCCGGCCGTGGTGCGATCGTCGCCCTGCCGCACAGCGGCAACTGGGATCTGGCCGGAGCCTGGGCCTGCCTGACCGGGATGCCGGTCAGTACGGTGGCCGAGCAGCTGTCCGGCAGCGAGTTCGAGGCGTTCACCCGGTTCCGGACCGGCCTGGGCATGAGGGTGCTGTCCCACCGCGACCCCGACGTGCTGTCCGAGCTCGCCGCCGATCTACGCCGCGGCCGGCTGGTCTGTCTGGTGGCCGACCGCGACCTGGCCGGCCGCGGTGTCAGCGTCGACTGGCGGGTGCCCGGCGCAGATCGGGCTACCCGGATCACCATGCCTGGCGGGCCAGCCATGCTGGCCAGGGTGACCGGTGCGGCATTGGTCCCGGCCGTCTGCTCCTATCGGGGGACGGGCATGCGGATTGACTTCGGCGCCCCGGTCGACGCACGGCCCGGAAGGGATGGTTTGGAAGCGATGACCCAGCAGGTGGCGGACTTCTTCGCCGGCCAGATCGCCAGCCAGCCGCAGGACTGGCACATGCTGCAGCCGTTCTTCCGATGAGCAGCCGCCAACCGAGCAGTAGGTGCCAGCCGGGCAGCAGGTACCGTCGATGAGGATCGGTTTGGTCTGCCCCTACTCCTTCGACACCCCGGGCGGAGTGCAGAACCATGTCCTCGGCCTGGCCGGGTATCTGCTGGCTCACGGTCATCAGCCGCAGATCCTGGCACCGGGGGAGTTCAACCACGAGCGGGCCGGGCCTTACGGCATAGCGGCGCGCCATTTCACCTCCGCCGGCAGCACCGTCGGTGTTCCGTACAACGGATCCGTGGCCCGGGTGAACTTCGGGCCGTTCAGTGCCGCCCGGGTGGCGCGGTGGCTCCGGACGGAGCAGTTCGACCTGCTGCACATCCACGAGCCCATCACCCCCAGCATCTCGGTGTTGGCACTGTGGGCGGCGACCGTGCCGGTGGTGGCGACCTTCCACACCGCCACCCCCCGGTCACGCATCATGCAGCTGGCCCGCAGTGCGCTGCGTGCCTCGATCGAAAAGATCGAGTCCGGCATCGCTGTCTCGGAGACGGCCCGCAGGGTCGTCGTACAACACCTCGGCCGCGACGCGGTGGTGATCCCGAACGGCTTCTGCCAGGCCTACTTTGCGCCCACGCCGGTCGAGCGGCTCGCCGGCCGCCGGCTCCGGACGAGGGGCGGACCACGGCTCACCTTCCTTGGTCGGCTGAATGAG
>JBBSQO010000275.1:0-3917 GCA_038244025.1 Propionibacteriales bacterium | reverse complement strand
TCCGGGATCGTCACCCGCGACCTCCAAACACCCGGTATCCTTCGGGCCGGACCGGTCGCTATCGAAACGATGCGGGCGTCCGTTGCGCGACAAGGTGATCTCTTCACCCGACTCGACCCGGGCGATCAGGCGCGACAGGTGAGTCTTCGCCCCGCAAACATTCACGGTTTCCGGCATGCGATCAACGCTGCGGCCGATATCCTGATCTGGTCACGTCTAGTCAAGCGGGTTGCCTTCTGTGGAAAGGGAATTTTCAACTGCCGTCGGAGGCGAGTACCACGACCTCGACCCCGGTGATCACCGGTTTGGCTTCGTTTGCTGCCTCGAGTCGCTTCGCGTAGGTCTCGGGCTGCTGGCGTCGGTTCGATGACAGGCATCACCTGGATGCATCACCGCTTCCCGGCAGGTCACCTGCGGATGTGGCCCCAGCGTGAAGGGATAGGCAACGCCAGCGGGCCGATGACCATCACCAGGCCATGAGCGACGCGAAGACGGGTCAGCTGCTTCCCTGCCCGGCGCCAGCCTTCTCGTACACCCGCATCAGCCTTCCCGTACACCCGGTGACACGAAGGGCGGTTTAGTGATCTCGAAGGACTCCTGCCGGCTACGGATATCCACCGCCACCACGTCACCATCCTTCTTGCTTGCGTCCACCAAGCCGAGCCCTATTCCGGTCTTCAGGGTCGGTGAGAAGGTGCCCGAGGTGACCGTACCAAGATCATTTCCTTGCTCGTCCCTGATCGCCATGCCAGGCCGCGGGATCCCTTTGCCGACGGCCTTCAGCCCGCGCAGGATCCGGCTGGCTCCGGCATCCTTCTCGGCCCGCAGTGCTTGATCACCGAAGAACGACTCCTTTTTCCAGCCGACCGCCCACCCAAGCCTGGCCTGAACCGGGCTGACCTCGGATGAGATGTCCTGGCCGTGCAGGGGGTAGCCCATTTCGGTGCGCAAGGTGTCCCGGGCACCTAGCCCGGCAGGCCGGATGTCGTAGGGCTCGCCCGCAGCCATGATGGCTTCCCAGACCTGCGGCGCGCTCGCCGCGGGGCCGACCAGTTCGTAGCCGCGCTCCCCGGTGTATCCGGTCCGGCACACCGACACGTCCACTCCGGCTACGACGGCAGTGACAAAGCTCATGTAATCGTGCCCCACCGGCAGACTGGCCGCCTGCAGTACCTCGTCTGACTTCGGACCCTGGACCGCGATCACGGCAAAGTCATCATGCTGATTGACGACCCGGATCCCCTCTGGCGCGGCGGCCGCCAGCAGCTCCACTACCCGAGCGCAGTTCGCCGCATTCGGAATCAGGAAGACCTCGTCGTCGGACTTGAGGTAGGCAATCAGATCATCAACCACCCCACCGGCGTTGGTGCAGATCAAGGTGTACTGGGCCTGCCCGGGACCGATCTTGTTCAGGTCGGCGGACAAGCAACGGTTGAGAAAGCCCACCGCTCCTGGCCCGGAGACCGTCGCCTTGCCGAGATGGCTGACATCGAAGGCGGCGACGGCATTGCGTACCGCCGTGTGTTCGGCCAGCACACCGCCACCGGCATACTCCACCGGCATCGACCAGCCGCCGAACTCTGCGAACTTGGCCCCGGCATCAACATGTTGCTGATGCAGCGGAGACTTCTTGAGATCTTCGGCGGTCCCGGCCATGCAACTCTCCTCACAGTACGGTCGTTCGGCGTGTTCCTCCGCTCGGAACCTATCGCAGCCAGACCGACAACTCCCAGGGGCTAGCCTGAGGGGTGCCGGACGTAGGAAGATAAGCGAAGATCACCAAGGAATGGAGAACCGTGCCCGCACCAATGCCCACGCTGAAACTCGCTCGCACCATGCCGAAGGGCTGTGGAATTGTCGTCGTCGGGCTGCGCGATACCGATGCCGGCCCGGAACTGGTCGGGGTACCCGCCGATCTCGACAAGAGCTTTGCCAAGAAGTTTGGATCGTCCCTCCTCGAGCTGGCCACCTCCCTCGGTGCCGAGCCGGCGGCCGGACACTGCCGCATCGTTCCATCACTGGATCACACCCGGCTGGTCGTTGTCGGACTCGGCCCCGGTGACCCGACACCGGAGGATCTCCGCCGGGCCGCCGGGGTCGGAGTGCGTGAGGCAGCCGAACTCGCCGGGAGCAAGGGCCTCCGAGTGGCCGTCTCGCTGGGAGCCGATGAGCCGGAGACGGTTCGGGCCATCGGCGAGGGTGGCCTGCTGGGCAGCTACAGCTATGCCCCCATCACCTCGGGCGAGGCACCCGCACAGAAGATCGACTCCGTGACCGTGCTCTCCGCGGCCGCCGACCGCAAGGGGCTGGTGGCCGACGGCATCGCGACAGCCCAGGTGGTGGCGCGGGCCGTCGTCACCGCGCGGGAGTGGATCAACATCCCGCCGAATCTGCTGTATCCGGAAACCTTTGCCGACGAGGCTCGGCATCTGGTCAGGGACTCACGGATCGCGATCGAGGTGCTCGACGACTTGGCGTTAGCCAAGGGTGGGTACGGTGGCCTGATGGCCGTCGGCGGCGGTTCGTCGCGGCCCCCCCGGTTAGTGCGGCTCAGCTATGCGCCCCGCGGCGCGAGGTTCCATCTGGCCCTGGTCGGCAAGGGCATCACCTTCGACTCCGGCGGTCTCAACATCAAGTCGGGTGAAGGCATGTACACCATGAAGTGCGACATGTCCGGAGCCGCGGCCGTCCTGGCAGCGACCAAGGCCATCGCCGACCTGGGTCTGCCGATCAAGGTCACCTGCTATGCCGCGATGGCCGAGAATCTGCCCTCGGCAGCCTCGTACCGGCCCTCCGACGTGCTGACCATGTACGGCGGCAAGACCGTCGAAAATGCCAACTGCGACGCGGAGGGCCGGCTGGTGATGGCCGACGCACTAGCCCGCGCAGGTGAGGACGACCCCGACCTGATTGTCGACGTGGCCACCCTCACCGGCGCCTGCCAGGTTGCCCTCGGCGACCGGATCGGCGGCGTGATGGCTACCGACGATGAGACCGCCGCCCAGCTGCTGGCCGCCGCGGAGGCCTGTGGCGAGGAGTTCTGGCAGCTGCCGATCCCGGCCGACTACCGGTCCAAGCTCGAGTCCAAGGTCGCCGACGTCCGGTCAGCCGGCGCGGGCCGTGCCGGGGGTGCGATGATTGCGGCGGCCTTCCTGCGCGAGTTCGTCACCGAGCCGACCCCATGGGCCCACCTCGACATTGCCGGCCCGGCCTTCCACACCGATGCCCCGTACGGTTATGTCAACGCCGGCGGCACCGGCGTCGGCGTCCGTACCCTCATCTCCTTGGCCACCTCACTGCAAAACTAGGAGCCATCGAGTGATCATGGTCGGGGCTGATACCGACGGCAGCAGGGCACGGTCAGGGTGCCGGGGTGTGGTCGGGCGTTCCGAGCGAGGAACGAGCGAGGTGGCGGGGGCGCCATGACCGTGCCCTGCCCCAACCCCCGCGAAGTCCCAACCATGATCACCTGACGGCTCAGATACCCTTGCGTTTCCTCGAGTTGTAGTCGCGCATCCGCTGCGGGTAGCCGACCACGCCGGCGTCATAGCGGGGTAGCCCGAGATGCTCGGCGAAGGCATTGGCCCACTCCGGCGACGGCACCTCGCGGCGGGTCCATTCCCCGTCATAGGCCACCAGCAGCAGGGTGGTGTTGGTGACGTTGGTCTTGGGCTCGACGAAGGCCTCAACGCCTCGCCGGGTGGCGGAGAACTCGGTCAGGTGTCGCGTCACGGCGTCATCGATGGCGTGCTTTCCCTGCGACACCTTGGCGCCGCGCCTGATCCGCGTAGTGCGGCGTTTCAACCAACCCATTGCCTTATTATGGCGGCAGCCGGCAATTCGTGGCGTGATGAACACGCGAAGCCCCGTTCGGCGCAGCTGACGCGCCACTGAAAAGCCCCGTTCAGCGCAGCTGA
>JBBSQO010000274.1:0-3938 GCA_038244025.1 Propionibacteriales bacterium | reverse complement strand
GATCACGTTCTCACCTCCGGGATGATCGTGCGACTCATAGTCATACATCCGCCGGAGACCGTCCTTGACGAGATGTGCGATCTCATAGGCGAAGGCCGGGTCGTAGTGGACGAACGCCGGGTTGGTGCTGGCCAGCAACGGGGAGTGCCCGTCCGCGTGCTGCAGCCCCTCGCCGGTCAGCGTGGTCCGACCGGCAGTCGCCCCGAGCAGGAAGCCACGGGCCATCTGGTCTGCCATTGCCCAGAGCCAGTCGCCGGTCCGCTGGAAGCCGAACATCGAGTAGAAGATGTACACCGGGATCATCGGCTCGCCATGCATGGCGTACGAGGCGCCGGCGGCGGTCGCCGAGCCAACGGCGCCGAGCTCGGAGATACCCTCGTGCAGCAGCTGCCCCTGCTCGGACTCCTTCCAGGCAAGGAGAAGCTTCCGGTCCACCGAGTCGTACGTCTGGCCGTGCGGGTTGTAGATCTTGGCGTTCGGGAACATCGAGTCCATCCCGAAGGTCCGGAACTCATCCGGCGCGATCGGCACAAACCGGTTCCCGATCTCCGGGTCCTTCATCAGATCACGCAGCAGCCGGACACATGCCTGGGTGCTGGCGACCTTCGTCTTCTCCCCGGACGCCTCCATCAGCGCGGCATAGGCCTTGTCGCCGGGTAGCTTGAGGCTCTTCGGTTTGACCCGGCGTTCGGGAATGTAGCCGCCCAGCTTGTGGCGCCGCTCCTGCAGGTACTGGATCTCGTCGGAGTCGTTGCCGGGATGGAAGTACGGCGGGTTGTACGCATCCTCGAGCTGATCATCGTTGATCGGCAGGTAGAGCCGGTCCCGGAAGGTCTTGAGATCCTCAGTGGTGAGCTTCTTCATCTGGTGGGTGGCGTTCCTGCCCTCCAGCGCGTCGATCGTCCAGCCCTTCACCGTCTGGGCCAAGATCACCGTCGGCTGGCCGACATGCTCGGTCGCGGCCTTGAAGGCGGCATAGACTTTGCGGTAGTCGTGCCCGCCTCGAGGCAGCGCCTGCAGCTGTGCGTCGCTGAGATCGGCGACCATCTTCTTCAGCCGGGGATCATCGAAGAAGTGCTCGCGGATGTAGCTGCCGTCCTCCACCGAGTAGGTCTGGAACTGACCATCCGGAGTGGTATTCATCTTGTTCACCAAGGCACCACTGGCATCAGCGGCCAGCAGCGGATCCCAGCCACGTCCCCAGAGGACCTTGATCACATTCCAGCCGGCGCCACGGAAGATCGACTCCAGCTCTTGGACGATCTTGCCATTGCCGCGAACCGGCCCGTCCAGCTGCTGCAGGTTGCAGTTGATCACAAAGGTGAGGTTGTCCAGCCCTTCCCGGGCGGCCACGCCAATCGCGCCCAGTGACTCGGGCTCGCCCATCTCGCCATCGCCGAGAAAAGCCCAGACATGTTGGGCGGAGGTGTCCTTGATGCCCCGGTTGTGCAGGTAGCGGTTGAACCTGGCCTGGTAGATCGAGTTGATACCGGTGATGCCCATCGAGACGGTGGGGAACTCCCAGAACTCGGGCATCAGCCGTGGGTGCGGATAGGAGGAAAGCCCCTTGCCCGGACCGCGGGAGACCTCCTGGCGGAAACCGTCCAGATGATCGGTGGTGAGCCGGCCCTCGAGATAGGCGCGGGCATAGATACCCGGTGAGGCATGGCCCTGGATGAAGACGTGGTCACCGCCGCCGGGATGGTCCTTGCCGCGGAAAAAGTGGTTGAAGCCGACCTCGTACAGGCTGGCCGCGGACTGGTAGGTGGCGATATGCCCACCAACCTCGAGGCCCTTACGGTTGGCCTTACTGACCATGACCGCTGCATTCCAGCGGATGAAGGCCCGGATCCGTCGCTCGATGTGCTCATCGCCGGGGACCCACGGTTCCGATTCCGGCGGGATGGTGTTGATGTAGTCGCTACTGCGCAGCGCCGGCAGGCCGACCTGGCGCTCCCGGGCATGCTCCAAGAGCTTCAGCATGATGTAGCGCGCCCGGTGTTTTCCCTTCTCGTCCAGCATTCCGTCAAGTGAGTCCAGCCACTCGCCGGTCTCTTCGGGATCGATGTCGGGCAACTGGTTCGGGATCCCCTCGGCGGTAATTGCGGCGCGGTCTCCTGGGCTGGCCATACCGGCTCCTTAACAACTCGGACAAAACACACGGTTTCTCAACATCCCGCAGCGCAACCCCGCAGCGCAACGGACTCCGTCAGCAGACGTCGTGTCCGCTCTCTTGCCACCGTACTCCGGACCGGATTTTCCCCTGAGCCATCGCTCTGGCAGGCTGGGGAACGGGAGCAGTCTCCCGCCGGTGCTGAGCGTCAGCCCGGGGTGTGACAAGTGTGGAGGTGTGCGTGAGTGCGACCGCGGGACCCGAGGGCCGCCAGTCCACGGGGGGCAACAAGCTTGGACTGACCAGCGGGATGGTGGTTCAAGAACTTGGCTGGGATGACGATGTCGACGACGACCTGCGGGTCATGATCGAGGATGCGATCGACAACGAGCTGGTGGACGAGGCCATGGAGGCCGTCGACGTCGTCTTGTTGTGGTGGCGTGCTGACGACGGTGACCTGGTGGACGGACTGGTTGATGCACTGACTGACCTCACCGAGACAGGCTACATCTGGCTGCTGACCCCCAAGGTGGGCCGCAGTGGCTTCGTCGATGCCACTGAGCTCAACGAGGGTGCGGTGACTGCCGGACTCTCCGTGACCACCAGCGCGGGCGGATCGGCAGACTGGGCGGCCAACAAGCTGGTCCGGCCCAAGGGCGTTCGCCGATGACCGGAGGTCCGCACCGGCAGCCGGCCTGGAACACCGTGG
This sequence comes from Propionibacteriales bacterium, assembly GCA_038244025.1. Taxonomy (GTDB): domain Bacteria; phylum Actinomycetota; class Actinomycetes; order Propionibacteriales; family Propionibacteriaceae; genus Microlunatus. Next base: position 1,116 of record JBBSQO010000274.1, on the reverse strand, counting down.
AAGATCGAGCCGCAAAGTCGCGGCACTGCCGTCCACAATGCTGCCTCTCACAATGCTGCCTCCCACAATGCTGCCTGCCACCATCTCCGGGTGCCTCGCTTTCAACCCGACCTAGTGAGTAAGTCTCCGCTGCCGATCGGTAGCCAGGCGCCTGAGTTCTCGCTCCCCAGCCAGCATGGGGAGACCATCACCACGGCGTCGTTGCGCGGCGGGCCGGTCGTACTGATCTTCTTTCCGGCGGCCTTCACCAGTGTCTGCACCGGCGAGCTCAAGGCGTTGGGCGATCACTCCGATGAGATCGCGGCGTACGGGGTGACGGTGCTGGCCGTATCCACCGATACCAGGTTCGCGTTGCGGGTCTTTGCCGAGTCCGAATCGCTCGGCTTCCCGCTGCTGAGCGACTTCTGGCCGCACGGCCAGACCGCACAGGCGTACGGGGTGTTCGATGACCAGCTCGGCACGGCCCGCCGTGGGTCCTTCATCCTCGACGCAGCAGGCACGATTCGCTGGGGCGCGCTGAACGAGATGGGCCGACCGCGCTCGGTGGCCGATCTGCTCGCTGCGCTGGCAGCCGTGGCCGCAGACTAACCCGGGCCTAGAACTGCGGAAACTTCACCCAGGTGGCTCCGCGCCCGACAGGTGAAGGAGAAGTTGGCTCTTCCCGAGACCGATCGCCGCGGCGCGAGCACGATCTTCCACAATCACACCTTCAATCGCGGAAGACGCTTCTGATGCTCTCGACTCGGGCACGATCTGCGAGACTCACGAGCAGTTGCGGCAGCTTGCTCTGGAACAGCGCCTCACTTCCACGCCCGACGTCGACGACCCGCAGGTCACTCACGATGGCAAAGGGCACCATCCCCACGAGCGCATCGACATCAGCAAACGACCGCACGTATCCTCCAGCAACGCGATAAACATACTAATATAGATCCAAATTAGCATGTTTATTAAGTTCCTTGCGACGGAATCGCCGGTCCTGCGGGGCCCAAACAGACTCGAAGACACGCTGATTGATCAATGAGTCGTGACATCCGGGAGAGCAACAAGCAACGCCGCTTGAACCTCGGATATCGCGGTGTGACCAACAAGCGGTTCCGACAACAAGAGTTGGGT
>JBBSQO010000273.1:0-3941 GCA_038244025.1 Propionibacteriales bacterium | reverse complement strand
TGGCTGCCGGTGTCCAGGTGGCCGAGCAGGTGCTGGTGACGGCCGCGGTCGGCGCCGATGTCCCGGACACCCTGGCCGGGGCCCGGTTCACGGTGGCCGACGGTGAGGTGGTCCCCGATGCCGGCTGAGCACGAGGCTGCCGGCGATAGGCCGAGTCGGGCGGAGCCCGAGGTGGCCACATCCGAAACACCGGTTGAGCCGGTCGAGACCAGCGTCGGATCTGTGGTCGGGGCCGGGGAGGAGTCCCCTTCCGGGACGCCGGACTATGACCCAACCGGCTTGAATCTGGCCCGCACCACTGCCCACTCCGTCGGTGCGCAGTCACCTAGGGGTAGGCGCCGGAAAGGTCCGCGCCGACCGGTGGATCCGCAGAGCTCCGGTGCCCATCCCGATGACCGTGATCCGCAGCAGCTTGGCGCCACCATGGACCGGCTGATGGAGGAGCGGGGCTGGTCGCGGGAGATCAATGTGCACGTGCTGCTCGGCAGGTGGCCCGCCCTCGTCGGGGCGGTGAACGCGGCCCATTCCCAGCCGGAACGCTACCGTGACGCCATCCTCACCGTACGGGCCGAGTCCACTGCCTGGGCGACGTCGCTACGGACGATGGCTCCGCAGCTGGTGGCCCGGCTCAACGACCAGCTCGGCGACGGCACCGTACGTAGGATCACGGTCCTTGGCCCGGACGCACCGAGCTGGAAACGTGGTCGGCTGTCGGTCCGCAACGGCCGCGGTCCCCGGGACACGTACGGCTGAGGCTAGCCGGGACCGCCGTCGGATGGGCCGGGATGTCGTCAGCGCGGTCGGTCTGCGTTCTGGCACACTGGCTCACGGTGACCTCGGGATGTTGGGATGGGCCTCGGCAGTTGGGATGGATGCGTGGAGACGGAGTTCCGGCCAAAGGATGCGGTGGCCGACCAGGACATCTATACCCACGCTGTGCGCGAGACGCTCTACAACTGGCCCAACCTGGTCACTGCGGTCCGAACGGCTGGCTCGGTCACGGTAGCCATGGTGGCGATCTACCATCGTTCGCTGACCCTGTTGCTGGTAGCGCTGGGCATCTACTGGCTCGGTGATGTGGCTGATGGTGCGCTGGCCCGACTGCTGCATCTGGAGACCAGGGTCGGGGCCGTACTCGACATCCTCAGTGACCGGTTCTGCGCCGCGGCGTTCTATCTCGGACTTGCCTGGCTCGATCCCGCGCTCGCGATTCCGGTCGCGGTCTACCTGGCCGAGTTTATGGTGGTGGACGCCTTCATCTCTCTCGGCTTCCTGGCCTGGCCGATCCGCAGTCCGAACTACTTCTATGCGGTCGACCACAAGCTGTGGCTGTGGAACTGGTCGAAGCCGGCCAAGACCGTCAACTCCGCGTTGTTCGCCGTCCTGCTGGTGCTTTCCCGCAATGTCTGGCTCGGCACCGCTGTCGCCATTGCGCTGCTGGCCTTGAAAACAGCCTCGCTGCTGAGGATGGCCAGGATCGGACTGCCCATTCCGCAGCGCCACGTTCCGCCCAGTAGCGTTCCGCCCGGTAACTTCCCGCAGGGCTCCCTTCCTCAGTGTGGCGAGGGCCCACCATGATCGAGCTGTTGACCACGCTGGCCGTCTGCTTCGTCTCTGCCTTCATCCCGCTGGTCAACGCTGAGGTGTACCTGGCGGCCATCACGGCAACTGACCAGGGCGTCTCGGTGTGGCCACTTGCGCTCGCCGCCGCCGTCGGCCAGATGCTGGGCAAGATCGTCTGGTACGAAGCGGGCCGGCACTCACTGCGCTGGAGCTGGATGCGCAGACGGCTGGACACCCCAAAATGGCAGACTCGGTACGCGACGTGGCAAGGCCGGGTAACCGGCAGGCCATTCGTCTCTGCGTTGGTGCTGCTCACGTCGGCCTTCGTCGGCGTGCCACCATTCGCCCTGATGTCCGTGCTGGCCGGGCAGCTGCGGATGCCCTTCTGGCTCTTCGTCGTCGCGGGACTGATCGGACGCCTTGGCCGGTTCGCCCTCGTCGTCGCCGGCATCTCGCTGATCCCTTGGAATGGCTGACAGGTTCGACCATAGGATGCTTCTGCGATGAGTGCGTTGACGGCGCTCTGGTGCGATCTGAACGTGCTGGTGCACGCCACCGTGCGCCTATGGTGGCGGTTGCTGCCGCAGTTGATCAGCCTCTACCTGCGAACAGGGCCAGATCAGGTACGGCGCGGCTGGCCAGACTCCGGTCGGGTGTCGCGGCTCAACAGCCGCTCAGCCACCCCGGGTGTGTATCCACCCTCGCCTACGGCCCTGTTCAGCCCGTACAACCGGCCCAGAAAGCCTGCAAATGCCAAATTAGGCCGGCACCGGCAGCCATATTTGGGAGTTTTGGGGCCTGGTCACGATAAGATGGGGACATCTCAATATAGGTTGTGGTGCGTCGGTCCGTAAATTGAGCGTACCCAACAGCAGTCTGTGCCGCCCGATCACGTCTCGCTCGCTTCCCGCGGGCACCGAGATACGCCTGGTCTGGCGGCGCACATGTGACAGGAGCAGGGGAACCGGTGACGGAAGCGACAGAAAATCAGTTACCCGAGGGTGATAACCAGGCCGAGGATGCCAGTCGGGGCCAGGATGACGGGGCGCAGAGGCTGACCTCAACAAACCCACCGGCTGAGCCGACCGCACCGGACAGTTCCGATACACCATCGATCCCCACGATCTCCGACCTTCCGGATGCCACCGGCAGCTCCCGGACGCCGGGCACTTATGACGCATCCTCGATCACGGTCCTGGAAGGACTGGAGGCGGTCCGCAAGCGGCCCGGCATGTACATCGGTTCGACCGGGGAGCGCGGCCTGCACCACCTGGTGCAGGAGGTCGTCGACAACTCCGTCGACGAGGCGCTGGCCGGTTTCTGCGACACCATCGACGTGCGGGTCCTGCCCGAGGGCGGCATCTGGGTGGCGGACAACGGCCGGGGCATCCCGGTCAAGGAACACCCCAAGGAGAAGGTCCCGGCCGCGACGCTGGCGCTGACGATGCTGCATGCGGGCGGGAAGTTCGGCGGTGGTGGCTACAAGGTCTCCGGCGGCCTGCATGGCGTCGGGGTCTCGGTGGTCAACGCCCTGTCGACCCGGCTGAAGATGGAGATCAAGCGGGACGGCTCCCTGTGGGCGCAGGACTTCATCCTCGGCGATCCGGTCGAGAAGCTGAAGCGCGTCGGCCCGGCGGAAGGGACCGGTACCACGATCACCTTCTATGCCAGTGACGAGATCTTCGAAACCACTGACTACTCCTACGAGACGCTGGCCACCCGGTTCCGGGAGATGGCCTTTCTGAACAAGGGGTTATCGATCACCATCACCGACGAGCGAGCCGACCATGTCGATGAGAATGGTGCTCAGCTCACCGACACCTTCCGTTACGACGATGGGCTGATCGACTATGTGAAGTATCTGGTCGGTAGCAAGGACACCATTCATCCCACCGTGATCGCGGTGGAGGCGCAGAAACCACAAAACGGGATGAGTCTCGAGCTGGCGATGCAGTGGAATGCCAGCTTCAATGACTCGATCCATACCTTCGCGAACACCATCAACACCCATGAGGGGGGGACCCACGAGGAAGGGTTCCGGGCTGCGCTGACCAGCACGGTCAACCGGTGGGGTGAGAACTACGGCATGATCAAGAAGAGCGATGACCGAGTCTCCGGGGACGACATCCGCGAAGGCCTGACGGCCATCATCTCGATCAAGATGGCCGAGCCCCAGTTCGAGGGCCAGACCAAGACCAGGCTCGGCAACACCAAGGCTAGGTCGTTCGTCCAGAAGGTGACCAACGACAAGCTAGGTGACTGGTTCGAGGAAAATCCCCGTGAGGGCAAGGACATCGTCCGCAAGGCACAGGCGGCCGCCTCGGCCCGGATCGCGGCCCGGAAGGCGCGTGAGCTGGTCCGCAACCGCAAGGGGCTGC
>JBBSQO010000272.1:0-3949 GCA_038244025.1 Propionibacteriales bacterium | reverse complement strand
GGATCGAGTTATCCACAACCAAGGTGTTGTCCGTTCCGGCGCGGGATCGTACGGACTCGCGAATAGGCAGGGAAACGAGGCTCGGACTGCCGCTTTCAGGCAAATCGCCGCGAATAGGCAGGGAAACGAGGGGCAGCAAGCCGGAATCGAGCATCCTGATCGAGAATAGGCAGGAAAACGACGGCCGAAATGCGATTTGACCCCAATGACCCCGAATAGGTAGGAAAACGCGGGCGCTCAGCTGAACCAGGAGCGGCTGAACCAGGCCGGCCGGATCAGAATCGGGCTGGTTCAGTGTACTCGCCCCACTCGGCCCGCAGCACATTGCAGATCTCGCCCAAGGTGGCTTCCTGGCGGACCGCTTCCAGCATGGAAACGATCATGTTCGCATCGGTCCGGGCCACCTCCAGCATCCGCTGCAGGGCGGCCTGCACGGCCGCCTCGTCGCGCCCGGCCCGACGCTCGGCCACGGCTCGGTTCTGCTCCACCTCGACCTCGTGGCTGACCCGGAGGATCTCCAGCTCACCACTGACCGTACGGGTGTGGCAGTTGACACCGACGACCCTTTTGTCGCCCTTCTCCACACTCGTCTGGTAGCGGAAGGCCGAGTCGGCGATCTCAGCCGAGAACCAGCCGTCCTCGATACCACGCAGCAGGCCAGACGTCATCGGTCCGATCGGATGCTGGACCTCTTCGCCCTCCGTGCGGCCGATGGTGCCGAGCGCCAGGATGCGCTCGAAGATCGCCTCTGCCTCGGCCTCCATCTTGTCGGTCAGCTCCTCGACGTACCACGAGCCGCCCAGCGGGTCGGCGACGTTGAGCACGCCGGTCTCCTCGGCGAGCACCTGCTGGGTCCGCAGCGCGATCTCGGCCGACTCCTCGGTCGGCAACGCCAGCGTCTCGTCCAGTGCATTGGTGTGCAGCGAGTTCGTCCCGCCCAGCACCGCCGCCATCGCCTCAACCGCCGTCCGCACCACGTTGTTGTACGGCTGCTGCGCCGTCAGCGACACACCGGCGGTCTGGGTGTGGAACCGCAGCCACTGCGCTCTGGCCGTCTTTGCCCCGTACTTGTCCCGCAGCCAGCGGGCCCAGATCCGGCGCGCGGCGCGGAACTTGGCAATCTCCTCAAAGAAGTCGAGGTGGGCGTCGAAGAAGAAGCTCAGCCCCGGCGCGAAGGTCTCGATGTCCAGGCCACGGGACAGGCCGAGCTCGACATAGCCGAACCCGTCGGCCAGCGTGAACGCGAGCTCCTGCGCGGCGGTCGAGCCGGCTTCACGGATGTGGTAACCGGACACGCTCAGCGGCTTGTAGGCCGGGACCTTCGCGCTGCAGTACTCCATCAGGTCACCGATCAGCCGCAGGTGCGGCAGCGGTGTGAACAGCCATTCCTTCTGGGCGATGTACTCCTTGAAGATGTCGGTCTGCAGGGTTCCGTTCAGGGTGGCGACGTCGACGCCCTGCCGCTCGGCCGCGACCACGTACATGCAGAAGACCGGGACCGCCGGGCCGGAGATCGTCATCGAGGTGGTGACGCTGCCAAGGTCGATCCCGTCGAACAGGATGCTCATGTCGGCGGCCGAGTCGATCGCGACCCCGCAGTGCCCGACCTCGCCCAGGCTCTTCTCCTCATCGGAGTCGTGGCCCATCAGGGTCGGCATGTCGAAGGCGACGCTGAGCCCGCCGCCACCGGCGGCCAGGATCATCTTGTAACGCTCGTTGGTCTGCTGGGCATTGCCGAAGCCGGCGAACTGCCGGATCGTCCACGGCCGGCCGCGGTAGCCGGTGGGATAGAGGCCGCGGGTGTACGGGAACTCTCCTGGCCAGCCGATCCGTTCCATCCGGGGATCGGCAGCCTCGTCCCGAGGCCCATAGACAGGATCCACCTCCAGACCGGACAAGGTGGTGAAGTCGGCGTCTCGCAGCTGCCCCTTGTCCTCAGCCGCCTGGTAGGCCGACTGCCAGCGTTTCCTGCCCTGAGACTCTGCATTGCTCATGGGCAAATAGTAGAGCGCCCTAATACTTTCTCCTACTCGCGCGCGTTGCCCCCATGGCTCCGCCGTCACACGGCCCGCGACGAGGTCAGCGCATCAAGTCCCGCAGAACTGCATGCCGGTCGGCGCAGATGCCGTTCGAAAGCCGATTTCAGCCGACTGGCAGGAGATTCTGCGGGTTCTGCCGGCTCCAAGTGCCCTAGAAGTCGCCAGCCGCCGCGCGAGGAGTTCGCAGCAGGCCGGTGAGCAGGTCACAGTCGGCTTCATCCAGCGCGGCCAGTCCGAAACCGGCGCCCACGATGACGTCCGTGGCCTCGGCCAGCAGCTTCCGTCCGGCCGGCGTGATGGCGGCCAGCACCGTCCGGCCATCGTCGGGATGCGGCGAGCGTTCAATCAGGTTGGCTGCCTCCAGCCGTTTGGCCAGCGGCGTGACGGAGGTGGCATGGACCTGGAGCCGCTCACCAATTTTGCCCAGCGGCAGGCTGCCGCGCCGAGAGAAGGAGAGCAACACCAAAACCTCGTACCGGGCAAAGGTCAGCCCAAGCGGCCGCAGCAGCTCGTCCAGCTCGGTCAGCACCAGCTGATGGGCCCGCATCAGTGATGTGACGGCCCGCATCCGGGGCATCTGAGGATACCGCTGAGCCCAGAGCCGGGCCGCCTCCTCGACCGGGTCAAACGGGAGCGGCCGTCTGTTGTTCACTGCTGGCCGCCCTTGTCCACTGCCCTCATGCTGGACCGCAGGCCGGAGCGCTGGATCACCCGCTGAATGGTCAAGTCCCGCTCATCGGGTCGACCGACAAAACGGATCTCCCTCAGGCCCTGATCCTGGGCGGCTGACTCGAAGACGAAGTGGCCGTAACCGCAAACCCGGCCCACCATGGGTTTGTGTACGGAGATGTCCAGGATTCGTGCCATCGGCATGGTGGCGATGTGCTGCCCAAGGATGCCGTGCACCCGGAACACTCTCATATTGGTGATCACAAATCGGTCCATGTGCTGCTCGGCAATCCGCCAGCACGCATGCAGGCCAAGGCCGAGTCCGACCCCCAGCGGGACCCAGACATACCGGACCGGGAACCACAGCATGCCCACCCAGACAGCCATCGTCAGCACCAGCTCAAGCACCGGCACCGCGATGGCCATCCAGTGCCGCCGCACCTCGTCGACGATGATCTCACCCTCGTCAGCAATCAGATGGGTCGTGACCTTGGGATCAAAGACCCGGCCGAGCAGGCCACTCATCGAAGCAACGCCCAATCAACGGGCCAGCGAGGTGAAGAAGGTGATGATGGCGGAAAAGGCATCGCCAACCGCCACAAAGGCCCCCTTGACCGCACCAGCCGCGTCCTCAGGACGGGTGATGAGGTAGAAAAGCGCAAAGGTCACCGCCAAGAACACCAGGATCCGCTTGATCCACCTCATGGCAGAGAAACCCCTTAATGGCGTCGGCTACACACTTCGTCGACGCTTTTCTATCCTGGTCGGCCCGCGGGGACCCGCAGACACGCCGCAGCGAGCCGGCGGAAAGTTTCTCGGCAGCGGCATCCGGACCGTCATCACACCTGGTCGACAACCCGTTCGGCCGCCTCGTACGGATCCAGCTGCCCGTCCCGGACTGCCGCGGCGACATCGTCCAGGCCGGATTGCCCATGCAGCACAAACCTCGAGCGCAAGGTGCCGAGCGCCAAGGCCTCCACCTCGGTACGGGCCCGGTGCAGCCTGCGCAGCTGCCAGCTGCCATCTCCCTGACTGTGCTCGCCATGAGCATCGATCTTGACCAACAGGTCGTCGATCCCTTCCGCCGTCGAGGCAATCGTCTTCACGATCGGCGGCTTCCATTGCTCCGCTGTCCGGTCATCGAGGGCGATCATGGAACGCAGGTCGCGCACCAGCGACTGCGCCCCCTCCCGGTCGCTCTTGTTGACCACGAAGATGTCCCCGATCTCCAGGATCCCCGC
>JBBSQO010000271.1:0-3961 GCA_038244025.1 Propionibacteriales bacterium | reverse complement strand
TATGTGACCGGCATCCACGTCGAGGCACACGGCGGGTGGTCGGGCAGCGGGGGCTTCCGGATGGGGGACGACACCGATGGTGATGGCCACATCGAGGGCACTGAGGCCAAGGACATGGTCTCCAGCGCCGCCCAGGCCGCGAAGTTCGGCGCGATCGTCAAGAACGCGCTCGGCACCGGGGGGACGTCGTTCGTCTCGGTGGCCGCCTGCAACTCGTCCGGCACCAACGACGCCTTCCTCAAGGCGCTGCACGCGGCCAGTGGTGCCATCACGATCGGATCGATCGACGCGTGCCGCTCGGGCGGGAACTGGTTCCACCGAGCATGGTGGGAAGTCGACAAGGGCCGGAGTCAGGTCAACACCGATGGCACCACCAAGGTCGACACCCGCGACGAGGGTACCGGGATCTGGCGACCCTTCTAAGAAGTGGATGGATTATGGCTGAGAGACTGACGGACATTCAGGCACAGATCGTCACCAAGAACAAGGCGGCGGTCGAGGCGCTGCTGGGCAAGCCCCTGAAGAAGAGCTACTGGACCACGAGCAAACCGCCAGACGGCGCGAACGCCGCCGCTGTCGACGCCTTCGAGGCGAGCGCTCTCGACGAGATCTGGATCTACGTCAGTGGCCGGGTCCACTTCTCGATCGCCGGATCGGCGCTCAAGGTCGACGACAAGACCGACCGGGACCTTCCGCCGGAGAGCAACATCGTCTGAGTCGATGGCGGTCCTGGGGGTTCTCCTTGGACCGAGATCGACCACCCGGTTCCGCGGATCGTTCACCGGCAGCGGACCGACTGCCGGGCTACAGTCCGGGGATCAGCATCAGCTAGCGGCTTCTGGACCGCCGTCTTCCTACCTGACCGGGAAAACGCGGAACCAAGGGCTAGATCTTAGCCGCGGCACCCAAGGGGCGCCGGTCGCCAGGGGGTCAGGTCGACGGGCTGGTGATCTCCAGCAGGGCCTGCAGGTCGTCACCGCTGGGCACCCAGAGCCCAGCCTCGATATTCTGCCGGATCTGCTCGGCCTTGGTGGCGCCGGCGATCACCGAGCCGACGGTCGGCATCGCCGCCAGGCCGCCGATGGCCACCTGCAGCATGCTGAGCCGGCGGTCGTCGGCATATCGCTGGATGGCCTCGATCAGGTCGAAGTCGGCCGCCTGCAGCCGGGCCGGGATCTTGGCCAGCCGGGTGCCCTCCGGCGCCGACTGGTCCCTGCGGTACTTGCCGGTCAGCAGCCCTGATGCCAGCGGGAAGAACGGCAGCAGGCTTTGCCCGGTGTGCTCCAGCGCCGGTACGAGCTCGGCCTCGACCCCTCGCTTCAGCCAGGAGTACTCGTTTTGAGCCGAGATGAACGGCTCATAGCCGCCGGTGCTCGCCGTCCAGTCGGCGTCGACCACCTGCCAGCCAGTGAAGTTCGAGCTGCCGAGGTAGCGGACCTTACCCTCGGTGACGAGCTCGCTCAACGCGGCCAGGGTCTCCTCGATCGGGGTGTGCAGGTCGGGCTGGTGGTACTGGTAGAGGTCGATCCAGTCGGTGCCCAGCCGGCGGAGGCTGTTCTCCACCGCGATCCTGATGTAGCGCCGCGAGCCACGCACGCCCCAGTCGGGTCCGTTGGCACCCTTCATGTCCATCCCGAACTTGGTGGCCACAATGACCTGGTTCCGGCGGGAGCCGAGTGCCTGGCCCAGCAGGGTCTCCGAGGCACCCAGGCCATAGGTGTCGGACGTGTCGAACAACGTGATGCCGGCAGCAATGGCGGCATCCACGACCGACGGTACCTGCTCATCGGGCATCCGGTTGCCGAAGTTGTTGCAACCGAGACCAACGGTCGATACCGTCAGGCCGGAGTTGCCCAGCTGCTGGTAGATCATGGTTGATGGTATTGAGAATCTCCTGAAAAGTGATCGTGGCCCGAACGGTGGGCTGGGCAGGCGCGACCCGGGTCATGCTGGCACCGGTGCCAGGGTGAGCTCGACCGCCAGATCACGCCGCTGCCGGTGAACCGCTACTGCTGTGGTGAACCGCCTCGCCGGGTCTCCGGGTCCTGATAGCTACCGCCTGGCTGGGGTGGCTGAGTCTGCTGGCCACCACCCTGGGGCACTTCGCCGTACTGCTGGCCACCCTGCTGGGGCTGGCCGTACTGCTGTCCGGGTGGGGTTCCTTGCTGCAGTGGCTGGGCGGGCTGTTCCTGGCCAAGCGCCTGCTGTCCGCCGCCTTGGTGCTGCCCACCAGCCTGCTGCTGTTCGCCCCGATAGGCGATCTCACCGAAGTTCACCCCGGGGGCTTGGCGGACCGACGGGTCAGTGACCTCGAAGTAGGTGGCCTTCTCGAAGTGGAACATATTCGCGATGATGTTGGAGGGAACGCTTTCCACCTTGGTGTTGTAGACCCGCACATTGGCGTTGTAGAACCGCCGGCCGGCCGCGATCCGGTCCTCGGTCTCGACCAGCTGCTTTTGCAGCTCCAGGAAGTTCTGGTTGCTCTTCAGGTCCGGGTATGCCTCGACGCTGACCATCAGGTTGCGGACTGCACCGGACAGCTGGCCTTCGACGTCGGCCCGCTGCTGGGACGGCAGACCGCCCTCGTTGCCGGCCATCTGCTGCGCCTGGTTGCGCAGCCGGGTCACGTCCTCCAGGGTGTTCCGCTCGTGCGCGGCGTAAGCCCGGACCGTCTCCACCAGATTGGGAATCAGCTCATAGCGCCGGTTCAGCTCGACGTCGACCTGTCGCCAGGACTCCTGGATCAGATTGCGGGACTTGACGAACCCGTTGTACGAGCTCATCAACACCAGCGCAATGATGCCGATGATCACCAAAATGATCACGATCACGAGAATGGCGGTACCCACAGCTAGCTCCTCATCAAGTCGTCGTGGCCCTGGGCCCGCGGACGTGGTGGCCCAGGATCAGGGATCAGCCTAGTGCCTGCGGCGTCTGGACGGCTCAGGCCAGGCCGAGGTCGGTCGCGCTGATGGCGTACCGGTAGTCCAGCCCTTCGGCTTCGACATTCTCCTTGGCGCCGGTCTTGCGGTCCACGATCACGGCCACCCCGATGACGTCAGCGCCTGCGTCCCGCAGCGCGGCGACCGCTGTCAGTACGGATCCGCCGGTGGTGCTGGTGTCATCCACCGCAAGCACCCGCCGACCGGTCACCTCGGCTCCCTCGATTCGGCGCTGCAGGCCATGGGCCTTCTCGCTCTTGCGGACGACGAAGCTGTCCAGCCGCTCCCCGGCCGCGGCAGCCGCATGCAGCATCGCGGTGCCCACCGGGTCTGCTCCCAGGGTCAGGCCGCCCACGGCGGAGAAGTCCCAGTCGGACACCAGGGCGCGCATCACCCGGCCGACAATCGGCGCGGCCGTACCATCGAGTGTCACCCGGCGCAGATCCACGTAGTAGTCCGACTGCTGCCCCGACGACAGCGTGACGCATCGGTGCACGATGGCCAGCTTCTTGATCAGCTCGACCAGCTGGGCGCCATCCCTCGACAAGTTCATGCTTGACATGTTCGTGCTCGACATGGTGGTGACTGTATCGGGCCGCGGCTGGGCCGGCGGAGAGCGACCGACGTTCGGGGTCAGTGCTTGTTCTCGGTGCTGACCAGGTGCCCGAAAGCTACCGAACGATCGGGTGAGTGGAAGAGGTCCTGACAGGTCGTCATGGTGATCAGCGGAATGTCGGGATCCATTCCCTTGACCGGGACCGGATTCAGCACCCAGGTGGCGTCCTCATTGACGGTAAGGTCCCGCGGCGCGGTGTCCAGCACATAGGTCAAGATCGCATCCCGGGTTTCCACAATGATTGTGGCGCCCTTGTTCAGCTCCAGCAGCCTGGCGAACGGCTCGCCATGGGTGACCCGGTGCCCGGCAATGGCGAAGTTGCCGATCTGGCCCGGGGCAACGGATGAGTCATACATCCCGACACCGCGGGACAGTGTGCCCAGGTCCGCACCCCGCAGAATCG
>JBBSQO010000270.1:0-3965 GCA_038244025.1 Propionibacteriales bacterium | reverse complement strand
GCGGACCAGCCGGCTGAGCCTGAGGTCCGGCCGGCCGGCATTAGGGCTTGCGGCATGTCCCAGTGGTTGAGGGTCAGTAGCGGCGTGATATCGCGCGCGAGCAGCTCATCGACGAGGCGCTCGTAGTGGTCAAGGGCCCGGGTCTCGACCCGGCCGGTCCCTGCTGGCATGATCCGCGACCAGCCGACCGAGAACCGGTAGGCGCGAAGGTTCAGCTCCGCCAGCAGGTCGAGATCTTGGCGCCACCGCCGGTACGAGTTACAGGCTTTGCTGGCATCACCGCCATCCTCGATGGCGCCCGGCCGGCGGGCAAAGACGTCCCAGATCGACTCACCCCGACCGTCGGCGTCCAGGCTGCCCTCGATCTGGAACGCTGACGTCGCCGCGCCCCAGAGAAACTCCGGGCCGAAGGTGGCCCGCCCGGCCGGCGCCGAGTCCTCAGGTCCCGCTACGCCGACCTGATGCAGTGCCTCGTTGCCACCGACCGTCATTCGCCGTCCTGCTGTTGGTGTGCCATCCCCTGCCCGCCATCGCCTGACCCGCGGCGCTCACGATGGCCGAGGGCTGCGGTCACCGCCGCGCCGAAACCGCTGGCCGGTGAGCTCAGCACCGGCACCGGATGGCCATCATGGTCATCGTGGCCCTCTTGATCAGCGTGGCCCCCTTGATCAGCGTGGCCCAGGGCCTCGGCCATCGAGGCCTGCGCCAACACGACGACGTCGACTAGCCGCATCTCCGATTCCACCGCGGTGCGGACCTTTTCGTCATGGACCGACAGATCCCCATCACTGCGGGCATCTGCTGCGCCACGGACAATGCTGGCCCGGATCTGCACATCGGCGCCCACCCGGCCCTTCTCCTCGGCCAGCAGCCGCTGGGTCGGTGCCAGTGTCGAGGGCAGGGTGGCCAGTACGCTGACCCGGTGCCGGGCACCCTTCGCGGTGGCCAGCTCAACCGCGCGGGCGGCCATCGGCCGGTCCACCCTCAGCACCGGCACGTCGAACATCGGGTAGGCCCGATCGGCGCACTGGCCGATCGAGGAGCAGGTCACCAGGACCGCATCCAGACCAAGCTCAACCAGATAGCGGATGTGGTGGACAACCCGCTCGGTCAATGCCGGCGTCACTCCTTGTCGAATCGCACTGGCCAACAGCGCTGGGTCGACCAGCTGGACGAGCTCGACCTCGGCTTCGGTCTGCTTGGCCAGCCGCTGGAACGTCTCCGCCAGTCCGGGCACCGTGTGCAACAGCCCGATCACTACCGGCCCGCTCATGATTCGGGTCTCCCTGACTGATGAGCCCGTGACTCGGTCCAGGGCCGAGCGTACCGGTCGACGACGGCGATCAGCCGCTCTAGCCGCGGCACCGCTATCTGCCTGAGCTGGGTTGGCACATCGGCGGCACCAACGACGTCGCTCCACAGCGCCCGGCCGGCCAGGAACCCCGAGGCTCCGCTCTGGCAGGCGAGGGTGACCGCCTGCAGATAGTCTTCGCGGGCGACACCCTGGGACAGCACCACCCAGGGGCCGGTGATGACCTGGTCGAGCGCCTGGCAGGCGTCGCGGAGCTCCGCGGCCGATCCTTGACCGAACCGCGGCACCTGGACCTTGTACAGGTCCTGACCGACCACGGAAAGCTCGCCGGCCGCCTCTCGGATCGCCGCATCGACGTCCCAGTTGCCGGTGGCCTCCTCCTCCGCAGTCACCCGTACCACCGGTTCAAGGACGGACAGGACCCCGAGCCGGTGGGCGGCGGCAACGAAGTCCCGGGCCAGCTCAACCCGCTGCTGTCGGCGCTCGTCGCGCCGCCAGATGATCAGCAACGTGATGGCCGCTACGCCGGTCAGCTCCAGCTCCGGCTTCAACACGACCTGGTCCAGGGCGGTTTCCTCCACCGGGCCACCCGGTCGCTGCTCCAACGCATCCGCGGCCAGGATCAGCCCGGTGCTCGCGGGCAGCAGTCCGTCGCTCCGAATCTGGTCGAAACCGAAATGCCTGTCGATCAGGAAGCCGGAGGCATGCGGCCCAAGGGCTCCTGCCACGGCCAGCTTGAAGTCGACCATTCGGTCGTCGCCGACCCGGCCGGCCCCGGCCGCGTCGAACATGGTCCGCAGGCTCTCCCGCTGGTCCATGGCCACCATCGCCAGCCCGCCGGAGTCGCGGGCAATGGGGCCCAGCCCGCCGGAGTCGCGGGCAACTGTGCCCAGCCCGCCGGAGTCGCGGGCAACTGGGCCTAGCCCGCCGGAGGTGGAATTCGTCATGATTTCCCTTCAGCTGCGGCGGGTACCGCCTCGTCTTCTCGTGCGGTGTGGGCGGATGTGTCTTCTCGGGCGGCTCGGACGAAGTCTTGGTAGTACACCTCGTAGGCCGGTACTGGTCCACCGGCGACCGGCGTGGTGGTCAGGGTGGGGATGGTGTCGCCAAGCAGCCCGGAGCGCAGCGCTGCCACCAGGGCGGCCCCGGCGGCGACCGGCTCTGGATGCTGGACGCAGCGCAGCCGTGCCGGGCCGACGGCCGCCTTGACGTTGAGCCAGGCCGAACCGCGGAGCGCAGCGCCGCCGAGAACCACAAGTTCATCGTCACCAGTCGCGTGATCATGATCGGCCGCCCCGGCCAGTCGCGCCTGCTCGGTCAGCATCCAGCGGGCCTGGAAGCTAAGGCCCTCCAGCAGCGCCCGGGCCAGGCCGACCTCATCGTGGTGCTCGATCCGGCCGAGGATCCGGACCTGGGCGTCCGGGTCGGGATCGGGTGTCTGTCGTCCGGTGATGTACGGCAGCACGACCACACCGGTGGGTTGGGAGGGGCGGCGTGCCACCTCCACGAACAGCGTCACCAGGTCAGTTCCGCCGGTGTAACGGTCGGCCCACCAGCGCAGCATCGCCCCGGCACCAGCCGAGCCGGCCACCAGCGCCTCCCGCCAGCCGTCGATGGTCCGGACCAGGCTCATTCCGGCCTGGCCGACGGCATCAAGATCGGGGCGCGTACCCAGTACCCGGATGACTGCCTCCGCGGTGCCCAGCGAGTCGGCCACGTCGTCGGTGTCCCGGACACCGCTCGCCCAGGCGCCGACGGCGTGGTCATGGCCGGCCACCACCACCGGCGTGCCCGAACGGAGCCCGGTCGAGAGGACAGCCCCGGCTGAGCGGACCGTGCCGGCGATCTCGGTCGGATTGGCTACTTCGGGCAGCTGTTCGGGACGCAGCCCGACAACAGCCAGCAGGTCGGCGTCGAACCTGTCCACAGGTGCCAGGTCCGGCGCGGCCAGTCGATGGGCCATGGTCCGCCCGGCCAGGGTGTGGTCGGTCACCAGCCGGCCGGTGAGGCCCAGCACCACCAGGTCGGCGGCTCCCGCCCAGCGCCGGAGGGCCGCCCACCGGCCCGGATCGTACTCGCGCAGATAGGCCCACAGGGCCATTGGAACCTTGGCACTCGGCCGCACCCCGGTGGCCCGGAACAGCTCCCGGCGACCAAGAGAAGCGGCCAACCAGCGGGCCACCACCTCCCTGTCGGCACTCCCACCGTCCCAGCGGACCAGGTCCCCGATGGGGTCGCCCTTGTCATCCAGCGGGACTCCGGTCTCGGCCATCGACGCGACACCCACACAGTCCGGCTGCCGCGGCGATCTGCCGACGACCTCGGCCATCAACCGGCCGACGGTCGCTAGCAGGGCAGCAGCATTGTTAGGGGTAGGGGCTGACGCGCCGGCCACATCCCGCACCGCATCGGCAGCAATGTCAGTCACGACGACCTTGATGTTAGTGGTGCCCACATCGACGCCCAAGGCCAGCATTCCTCCAGTTTGTTCGTTGACGATCATCTTTTCAAGTTATGTCGGCAACTGTTGTTCAAGTATTGACATCTGGATCGGTGACGCGTTTCAATGCCGGTGTGCGCTATACGAACGCGCCGCAACGGCGCGAGGAGCTGATGCGCCGGCTGCTGGACAGTGGTTATGTGTCCTCGGCTC
>JBBSQO010000269.1:0-3966 GCA_038244025.1 Propionibacteriales bacterium | reverse complement strand
GGCGGGGTACCGATCTCTCGTCGCTGCTCGGCTGCGATGAAGATGTTGGTGTCGACCAGATAGCCGGTCACGTCAGCATGTCATCGGTGGTCAGGTCCAGATCGAAATCGGCGGCTGGAGATATGACCTTCAGTCGTTTGGCTTGAGCGCTGATCTCGACCAGGTCAGCGAGCACTTGGGCACTAGGCCGTCGTTCGCTGCGGGCCTGCCGGGGGACAATGTCAGCAACTGGCCGGCCGTGCACAGTGAGCACGACCGGTTCACCACTCTCGATGGCGGAGATAACCCGTGCCGTGTGGTTACGGAGCTCCCGAACAGATACATCCATGTGGCACAGCGTAGCACTCAACTTTGATCATGGAGCCACGCTGGCGACACCCGGGGGCAGGAAGTTGTGGCCACATACCTTCGCCGAGATCCCTTCCCGGTCCAGGTACGGCGTGATGCCGCCCAGGTGGAACGGCCAGCCGGCGCCCAGGATCAGGCACACGTCGATATCCATCGGAGCCTGGATCACGTCCTCATCCAGCATCAGACTGATCTCCTCAGCCAGCGCGGTGACGGCCCGCAGCCGTACCTCTTCGGTGGTGCTCGGCTGGTCGCCGGTGGTGAACAGCGCCCGAGTCTCGTCCGAGACGTACGGCTTGCCCTCGGCCGTCCAGTCATAAATGCCCGGCTTCTTCGCCTCGACCAGCGCCTTGAGGTTCGGCGACACGGCAAACCGGTCACCGCATGTGTCGTGCAGGGTCTCGGCGACATGCAAGGCAATGGCCGGTCCGACCAGCTGCATCAGCACGAACGGCGGCATCGGCAGTCCGAGCGGGCGGAGCGCGCTGTCGGCCACCTCGATCGGGGTACCCTCGTCAACCGCCGTGGTGACCTCGCCCATCAGCCGGGTCAGCAGCCGGTTGACCACGAACGCTGGTGCGTCCTTGACCAGCACCGAGCTCTTCCTCAGGTTCTTCGACACCGCGAATGCGGTCGCCAGCGTCTCGTCGTCGGTACGCTCGCCGCGGATGATCTCCAGCAACGGCAGCACCGCCACCGGGTTGAAGAAGTGGAAGCCGACCATCCGCTCGGGATGGGACAGTTCGGCGGCCATCTCGGAGATCGACAACGATGAGGTGTTGGTGGCCAGCACACAGGTGTCGGATACCTGGCTCTCAAGATCACCGAAGACCTGCTTCTTGACCGACAGCTCCTCGAAGACGGCCTCGATGACGAAGTCGCAGTCGGAGAAGTCGGCCTGGTCCGTGGTGCCGGTCACCAGAGTTGTGAGCCGGTTGGCCTGATCAGCGTTGATCCGCTTCTTGCTCCTCAGCGTGTCAATCTCGCCGTGGACATAGGTCAGGCCCTTCTCGACTCGTTCCGCATCGAGGTCGGACATGATCACCGGCACTTCGAGCCGCCGGACGAAGAGCAGCGCCAGTTGGCTGGCCATCAGCCCGGCACCAACGACGCCGACCTTGGTCACCGGACGGGCCAGCGACTTGTCCGGTGCACCAGCGGGATGCTTGGCCCGCTTCTGTACCAGGTCAAAGGCGTAGAGGCCGGCGCGCAGCTCCGGTGACATGATCAGGTCGGCCAGAGCCTCGTCCTCGGCCGCGAATGCTTGCGTGCGCTCTGCCGTCTTGGCGGCCGCGACCAACTCCAGTGCTCGGTACGGTGCCGGTGCGACCCCAGAAACGTTGCCGTCGGTAATCGACTTGCCGCGGGCGAGCGCGGCATCCCATGCCTCGCCCCGATCGACCTCGGGCCGCTCGACGGTGATCATGCCGCTGACAACCTGTCCGGCCCAGTTCAGCGAGCGCTCGAGGAAGTCGGCGCCTTCGAAGATCACGTCGGCGATGCCGAGCCGATGTGCCTGCGGGCCCGTCAGCATCCTGTTCTGGTTCAAGGCATTCTCGATGATTACCGTGATCGCGTTGTTGGCGCCGATCAGGTTGGGCAGCAAGAAGGCGCCACCCCACCCCGGCACCAGGCCAAGGAAACATTCTGGCAGGCCGAGTGCGGGGACGGCGGTCGAGACGCTCCGGTAGTCGCAATGCAGGCCGATCTCCAGGCCGCCACCGAGGGCCAACCCGTTGATGAAGCAGAACGTCGGCACCTCGGCGGTGTGCAGCTTGTTGAAGACCGCATGGCCGATCTGGCTGATGGCCTTGGCTTGACCACGTTCCTTGACCTTGGCTACTCCGGTCAGGTCCGCACCGGCTGCCAGGATGAACGGCTTCCCGGTGACGGCAATGGCGGCCACGTCTTCGCGCGCCACCGCCGCGTCGACGGCGGCGTTCAAGGACTGCAGGCCGCGGGGGCCGAAGGTGTTTGGCTTGGTGTGATCACGGCCGTTGTCCAGGGTGATCAGCAGCGCCGTACCGGCGTTGTGCGGCAGCACGATGTCTCGGCTGAGTGCGGCAGTGACCACCTCATCGGGAGTCAGGTCTGCCGAGGTGGCGATCAGGTCATCCAGCTCGGTGCTGGTCAGCGTGCTCACTTGGCTTCTCCCTCGGCTGTCTGGGTGGTGGTGCCTTCGAAGTGCGGGTTCTCCCAGATCACGGTGCCGCCCATGCCGAGACCGACGCACATGGTGGTGATCCCGTAGCGAACGGAAGGATGGTCCCGGAAGCTCCTGGCCAGCTGGATCATCAGCCGTACGCCGGAGCTGGCCAGCGGGTGACCAACGGCAATGGCGCCGCCGTACGGGTTGACCCGCTCGTCGTCGTCGGCAATGCCGAAGTGATCGAGGAAGACCAGCACCTGGACGGCGAACGCCTCGTTGATCTCGAAGGCGCCGATGTCGTCGATGGTCAGGCCGGCGGACTTCAGCGCCTTCTCGGTAGCCGGTACCGGTCCAATGCCCATCAGCTCCGGCTCGACGCCGGCAAAGGCATAGGACACCAGCCGCATTCCCACCGGCAGCCCGAACTCTTCGGCGGCCGTCTCGCTGGCCACCAGGCAGGCGGTGGCTCCGTCGTTGAGTCCGGCCGCGTTGCCTGGCGTCACCCGGCCATGCGGACGGAACGGGGTTTTCAGGTCGGCCAGCTTCTCGACCGTGGTGCCCGGCCGGGGCGGCTCATCGGCCGTCGCCAGTCCCCAACCATGCTCGACGCTCCGGGTCGCGACCGGCACCAGCGCCTCTCCGATGATGCCGTCCTCGTAGGCCTGCTGCACCCGCTGTTGGCTCAGTACGGCAAAGGCGTCGGCCCGCTCCCTGGTGATCTCCGGGAAGCGATCATGCAAGTTCTCGGCGGTGGAGCCCATCACCAGGGCAGCAGGGTCGACCAGCTTTTCGGACATGATCCGTGGGTTGGGATCGACGCCTTCGCCCATCGGGTGGTGTCCCATGTGCTCGACGCCGCCGGCGATGGCGACATCGTAGGCGCCGAAAGCGATCCCGGACGCCGTCGTGGTGACCGCCGTCATGGCACCGGCGCACATCCGGTCAATGGCATAGCCGGGCACCGATCGCGGCAGCCCGGAGAGCAGGGCCGCGGTCCGTCCGATGGTCAGCCCCTGGTCACCGATCTGGGTGGTCGCGGCACTCGCGACCTCGTCCACCCGGTCCGGTGGAAGCTCGGGGTGGCGGCGCATCAGCTCACGGATGCAGTTGACCACCATGTCGTCGGCGCGGGTCTCCGCATAGAGCGAGCCGGCCTTGCCAAAAGGAGTGCGTACGCCGTCAACGAAGACAACCTCACGGGATTCACGAGCCATACGCCTATATTACTCATCAGTAACCCGCATCGCTCGCCGCGAGGACTGTTGGTCGGTCCGCTCCCACATATTGACCCGCATCGCTCGCGCATCGCTCGCCGCAAGGGCTGGGAGTCGCTCCGCTCCTCGTCCCTCATAGCGCGAGGGCTGGTGGTCGCTCCGCTCCCGCAGAAACAACAACCCGAGAATCTGCCACCAGATTCTCCCCCGGCGGCTCGATTGAGCGTGGGACCGACTGAGCTCAGAGAGTTGGGT
>JBBSQO010000268.1:0-3983 GCA_038244025.1 Propionibacteriales bacterium | reverse complement strand
TCTGGGCCGCATCGCCGCCCAGCTCGGTCATCGCCTCACGCATCGCAGCAAGATCAACCACGGCCGGTACGCCGGTGAAGTCCTGCATGATCACCCGGGCGGGGGTGTACTGGATCTCCGTGCTGGGGCTGGCGTCCGGGTCCCAGCCGGCCATGGCCGAGATGTCATCGGCGGTGATGTTGGCGCCATCCTCGGCCCGCAACAAATTCTCCAGTAGGATTTTCAGGCTGTACGGGAGGGCGGCTGCGCCCTCGATCGCGGCCAGTCGGAAGATCTGATAACTCTTGTCCTTGACCTGCAGGTTGGACTTGGCATCGAAGCTGTTGACGCTCATGGACGATCACTCCCGGAGACTGGTTCGGTTCGGCAAACTCTCTCGACGTCAAGATATCACTCCTTTCCGAATGCGGCACCTGAGGGTGGCAGCAGCCTAGGTTCACTGGTTGCCACTCTTGTGAAAGATGGCGGCGGTTACTCCCGTACGGACCACCCACAATGACGTTCCACCCGTCGGTAGGCTCCGCACGGCGGCTTACTCTCCTGCGGTACACCCTGGTTCCACGATGGCAACGCATTCGACGTGCTGGGTCATCGGGAACAGGTCGAAGCCGCGAATGCTGATGGCCCGGTAGCCGAGCTGCTGGGCGATCCCCAGGTCACGGGCCAGCGCTGCCGGATCACACGCGACATAGGCAATGCGACGCGGTTGGCGATTGATGACAGCGGTCATCACCTCCCGCCGGGCTCCGGCCCGCGGCGGGTCGAGCACCACGAGATCGGTCCGCTTCGGCAGCTGACGTAACACCCGATCTACCCGGCCTACGGTGAACCGGGGTCGCCCATCTGTCGGTCGAGCCGGTCGAGACCACGGATCCTCTCCGTTGTGATTGGCCGGACCTGCGACGTTTCGACGAGCCAGGGCGATGGCCTTTGCCGACGACTCCACTCCCCACACGGCGCAGCCCCGATCAGCCAGGGCACCGGTGAACAGACCGACGCCGCAAAAGAGGTCGAAGGCCCGCTCGCCGGCGACCGGCTCCAAACCGTCCAGCACGGCGTCGACCAGGATGTCGGCTGCGGCCGGATGGACCTGCCAGAACCCATCGGCGTCGACCACCCAGTCCCGACCGGCAGCGCATTCGGTCAGCTCCCGCTCTCCTCGAGTCAGCTCTCCATCGAGCAGGAAGGTGGGCCGCTCCGCGGCTACCGCGATCAGCTCGGAGCCGTCAAGCTCTCGACTGCCGAGGTCCAGTCCCGGGTTGGCGATTCGGCGATCGGCGATCAGACAGCCCTGGTCGGGCAGCGGGATCACCTGGTGCGAGCGATGGGCCCGCAACCCGACGACCGGCTCTCCGGCCCTGGAGTGGTCGAGGAGGTAGCGCATCCGGGTCCGCCAGTGCAGGCCACTGTCGCCTTCGGCAGTGGGCACCTCTTCCACAATGCCCCGCCAGCTGATCCCGGCCAGCCGTTCCAGCTGCTCGGCCACCACCGCAGTCTTCAGGGAGCGTTGCGCTGGCAGAGCAACATGCTGGAAGTCACAGCCGCCGCACAGCCCCGGACCCGCCACCGGGCACGGTGGGTCTACCCGGTCCGGGCTGGCAGTGATGATCCGATGCGCATCCGCCCGCCAGAACCGAGGCTGGCTGGTGTCGGTGTAGGCAATCATCACCTGCTCCCCGGGCAGGGCATGCCTAACGAAGATCACCCGGCCGTCGTGCCGGGCCACGCAGTGCCCGCCATCCGCGATCGGTCCAACCGTGATGGGACCGACCAGCTGCTGGCTGTCCGGGCCGGTCACGCCAGTCATGAACGTGACCGGCGCGCCATCCGGCGATGCCGGCCGGAAACATCATCACGTCGCAACCGCTCCC
Source organism: Propionibacteriales bacterium (assembly GCA_038244025.1). Taxonomy (GTDB): domain Bacteria; phylum Actinomycetota; class Actinomycetes; order Propionibacteriales; family Propionibacteriaceae; genus Microlunatus. The sequence goes on along the minus strand of JBBSQO010000268.1, from coordinate 2,112 downwards.
GGGCCTTGCCGGATGACTCGAGCAGATAAGGCACCGAGGTCACCATCACCCCGGGCGTGAAGAGCAGCCGGCCCTTGAGCCGCAGCGCGCTCTGGTTGTGCAGGATCTGCTCCCACCAACGGCCGACGACGTACTCGGGGATGTAGACCGTCACCACATCGCGTGGATTTTCGCTACGCACCTCTTTCACATAGTCCAGGATCGGCGTCGTCACCTCTCGGAACGGAGACGCCACCACCTTCAGGTTGGTGCCCAGATCGGCCGCCTCCCAGCCGGCCATCAGACGCTCGGTCTCATCGGAGTCCACATCGACGGTGACCGCCTCCAGCGAGTTCGGCCGGGTCGCCTTGGCAAAAGCGAGCGCGCGCAGGGTGGGCTTGTGCAGCTTGCTGACCAAGACGATGGCGTGCACCCGGCTGGGTAGCAGCCGATCCTGCCCAGGCACTAGGGCCGTCTCCGCCGCCACCCGGTCGTAATGCTTGCGGATTCCCTTCATCAGCAAGAAGAGCACCACCATGGCGATGATCGCGATGTAGGCGCCTTGGAGGAACTTGGACAGCAAGACGATGATCAGCACGATACCGGTCATCGTGAGGCCGACGGCATTGATCGCCCGGGACCGGATCATCCGAGCCCGGACCCGTGCGTTCTCCTCGGTCTTCAGATGCCGGGTCCAGTGCCGCAGCATCCCCAGCTGGCTCACCGTGAAGGAGACGAAAACCCCCACCACGTACAGCTGGATCAGCGCGGTGACATCGGCCTTGAAGGCCAGCACCAAGATGATCGCCAGCAGGGCCAGCAGCACGATGCCGTTGCTGTAGGCGAGCCGGTCGCCGCGGGTGTGTAGCTGACGGGGCAGATAGCCGTCCCGGGCCAGGATCGAGCCGAGCACCGGGAAGCCGTTGAACGCGGTGTTGGCCGCCAGGAACAAGATGATCATGGTGGCCGCGATGACGAAATAGAGTCCGGGGGTGAAGTGGCTGAACACGGCCTTGGCCAGCTGGCCGATTGCCGTTTCCTCCACCACAGTGATGCGGTGCCCATCCTGGGTGAAGTAGGAGTGCCCGTAGTCGATCAACCGGACATTGATCTTGTTGGCCAGTACGACGATGCCGATCAGCATCGACACCGCCAGCGTGCCCAGCAGCAGCAACGTGGTGGCCGCATTCTTGCTCTTCGGCTTGCGGAAGGCCGGTACCCCGTTGGAGATCGCCTCCACGCCGGTCAGCGCCGCGCAGCCCGAGGAGAAGGCCCGGCCCAGCAGTGCCACCATCACCACACCGGAGAAGGCGGCATACTTGGGGTCCGGCTCAATTCCGTACTGCGCCGTGGCCGCCACGATGTGATGGCCGAGGACATAGATCCGGAACAGGCCGAACGCCACCATGGTGATGATGCCAACCATGAAGCAGTACGTCGGGATGGCAAACAGGGTGCCTGACTCGCGGACGCCACGCAGGTTCAGCGACATCAGGATGAAGATCACCAGTGCCGCAATCCAGCCCTCATGACCGTTGATGAAGGGGGCGACCGCCTTGGCGTTCTGGACCCCGGAGGAGACCGACACCGCCACGGTCAGGACATAGTCGACCATCAGCGCACTGGCTACCGTCAGCCCGGCGGCCGGGCCAAGGTTGACGGTGGCCACCTCATAGTCTCCGCCGCCGGAGGGGTAGGCATGCACGTTCTGCCGGTAGGAAGCCACCACGACCAGCATCACCAGCGCGACCAGCAGGGCGATCTTCCAGGAGAAGGCATAACCCGCCAGCCCGGCCAGCGACAGGGTTAGCAGGATCTCATCGGGCGCGTACGCCACCGAGCTGAGTGCGTCCGAGGCGAAGACCGGAAGCGCAATCCGCTTCGAGAGGAGAGTCTCCCCCAACTGGGTGCTGCGGAGCTTGCGGCCAACGATCAGGCGCTTGCCCACATCGGACAGAGTCACGTTCTCTGACTCTAGGCCATCCGGGCCGGGCCGCACACCAGCCGCGCTGCGAACCGCCGGGCCGACAAATGCGGTAGCGTCGCAACTGGTCAGCGCCCGCCTGGTGTCTGGCCTTCACCGGACGTGCGAGGAGTCAGTAGCAGTGCACATCGTGATCATGGGTTGCGGTC
>JBBSQO010000267.1:0-3994 GCA_038244025.1 Propionibacteriales bacterium | reverse complement strand
CGTTGACGCCGACGACGTGGTGGAACGCAGTATCGTGGACCTGATGGGCCTGGTCGAGTCGCACTATCGGCTCGCCACTCACCGTGCTCCGGTCAGTGCCAATGTCCAGGTGCTGACGCCGACCCAGGCAGCGGATGGCTGGACCGCCGGTGGCGCCACCGTTTTGCAGATCATCACCGACGACCGGCCATTTCTGGTCGACTCGGTCACGATGGAGGTGTTGCGCCAGGGTTGGAGCATCCGTGAGGTTTTCCATCCCCAGTTCACCGTACGCCGGGATGTGTCGGGCACACTGCAGAAGATCGTGCACACCAGCGAAGCAGAAAAAGATGCCACCGTGCTGCGTGAGTCATGGATGCATCTGGAGATCCTGCCTCCGTCGACCAACGAGACTCGAGACACCGAGGCTATCCGGCAGTTGGCCACAGACCTCGAGTCCGGCCTGGCTGAGGTGCTGCGCCATGTTGAGGATGCGGTCGAGGACTGGGGCAAGATGCAGACGATGGCGAGTGAGGCCATTGCCGAGCTGCAGACTTCGCCACCGCCAGTTCCCGCGGCTGAGGTACAGGGCGCCGTTGAGCTGATGGAATGGCTTGCCGACAACCACTTCACCTTCCTGGGTTACCGGCAGTATCAGCTGGTCCGAGATGGTGATCGGCTCGACTACCAGCCGGTGGCTGCGACCGGTCTCGGCATCCTGCGTGCCGATAAGGACGCCGATGATGCATTCCACGCGTTGCCGCCGACGGGTGAACGTCCGCAGCTGATGGTGGTCACCAAGGACAACGTCAAGGCCATGGTGCACCGGCCGGTCTATCTGGACTACATCGGGATCCGCACCTATGGCGAGGACGGCAAGGTCAACGGTGAGCGACGGTTCTTGGGTTTGTTGGCGTCATCTGCCTACTCGGAGGCGGTGTTCCGGATTCCGGTGCTGCGGTCGAAGGCCACTGAACTCCTTCGCCGGGCCGGCTACGACGAGTCCAGTCATGGCGGCAAAGCCATGCTCGATGTGCTTGATACCTACCCCCGCGATGAGCTGTTCCAGACCCGTGTGTCGGAGCTGGCCACGATCGTGGAAAGGGTCTCCCACCTCAAGGAGCGTCGCCAGGTCAGGCTCTTTGTCCGGCGCGATGCCTATGGCCGGTTCATGTCCTGCCTGGTCTACCTGCCCCGGGACCGCTACACGACAGCCGTACGCAACCGGATGCAGGACCTTTTGCTGAAGTCTCTTGGCGGTGAGTCGATTGACTACACCGCGAAGGTGAGTGAGTCCGTGCTGGCCCGGCTGCACTTCGTGGTACGGATGCCGAAGGGTTCACCGCTGGGTGAGGTTGACGTACGTCCCCTGGAACGCGAACTCACCAAGACCACGAAGTCCTGGGATGACGAGTTCGCCGATCAGCTGTCCACCGATACCGACCTCAGCATGTTGACCAGCCGGGTGGGTTCACTGCCGGAGGGTTACAAGGAGGACTTCACCGCCCGTCAGGCGATCATGGACCTCAATGCTTTGGCGGCGCTGGAGGGCGAATCAGCCATGTCGCTGGCCTTGTATACCCCGGAGATCGCCGCGGATGAGGCTGATCTGCGGCTGAAGATCTTCCGGACCCGCGAGTCCATCTCCTTGTCCCGGGTGCTTCCGCACCTGTCCCGGCTCGGCGTCGACGTGATTGATGAGCGACCCTATGAATTGGTCCACGGCGAGAGCCGGTCGTTCATCTATGACTTCGGGCTCAAGGTGCCCGGTGGCCGGGAGAGCGTGCAGTCGGCATGGACTCGCGCGGCGCGGCACCGTTTCATGGAGGCGTTCGAGGCTTCCTACCGTGGCGACTCCGAGTCCGATGCTTTCAACGGCCTGGTGTTGGGCGCCGAGTTGTCCTGGCGCCAGGTCGGACTGCTCCGCGCCATCGCGCGGTACCTGAGGCAGGCCGGGACCACGAACAGCCAAAGCTACATTGCCCAGTCTTTGTTGGCCAACGTGCACATTGCCCGCCAGCTGGTAGACCTGTTCGAGGCCAAGTTCGACCCGGCCCGGGCCGAGGTGGCCGATGATCCTACCGCTCGGGAGGAGGTCGTACGAGGCATCGCCGACAGCATCCAGCAGGCGCTCGATGAGGTGTCCAGCCTGGACCAGGATCGGATCATCCGCTCCTACCTCGTGATGATCAACGCCACCGTCCGGACCAATGCCTTCCGGGCGGACCGGCAAACCCTTGCATGCAAGTTGTTGCCGCGCAAGATCCCGTGGCTACCCGAGCCACGGCCCGCCTTCGAGATGTTCGTCTACTCTCCCCGGGTTGAGGGTGTCCATCTGAGGTTCGGCGCGGTCGCTCGTGGTGGGCTGCGCTGGTCGGACCGGGCGGAGGACTTCCGTACCGAGATACTGGGACTGGTCAAGGCGCAGATGGTGAAGAACACCGTCATCATCCCGGTTGGCGCCAAGGGCGGCTTCTATTGCAAGCAGCTGCCGAATCCGGCCGAGGATCGTGACGCCTGGCTCGCCGAAGGTGTCGCGTGTTACAAGCTCTTCATCTCCAGCTTGCTGGAGATCACCGACAACATCGTCGACCACGAACTGGTGCCACCAAGCGAGGTGATCCGTTATGACGGCGACGACGCTTATCTGGTGGTGGCGGCGGACAAGGGGACCGCCACCTTCTCCGACATTGCCAACTCGATCTCGATCGACTCCGGGTTCTGGCTGGGGGATGCGTTTGCCTCAGGTGGATCGGCCGGCTATGACCACAAGGGCATGGGTATCACGGCCAGGGGCGCCTGGGAATCGGTCAGTCGGCACTTCCGTGAGATGGGCATCGACTGCCAGAGCGAGGATTTCACCTGCGCTGGCGTGGGCGACATGAGCGGAGACGTGTTCGGCAACGGCATGCTGCTCAGCAAGCACACCAAGCTGGTGGCCGCATTTGATCATCGGCACATCTTCATCGACCCCGACCCCGACCCATCCTCCGGGTTCCAGGAGAGGGCGCGGCTCTTTGCGCTCCCCCGTTCCAGCTGGGCGGACTACGATTCGTTACTCATCTCCGAAGGGGGAGGTGTCTTCCCCCGGACGGTCAAGTCGATCACGATCACCGATCAAATGCGCGCTGCCTTGGGGCTGACTGCGGAGGTGACGGCGCTCACTCCCACCGAGTTGATCACCGCCGTCCTGAAGGCACCGGTCGACCTGTTCTGGAACGGTGGCATTGGGACCTACATCAAGTCATCGAAGGAAAGCAACGTCGAAGTCGGGGACAAGGCCAATGACAGCCTGCGGGTGAATGGGGCCGACCTCCGGGCCCGCTGTGTGGGCGAGGGCGGCAACCTTGGGGTGACTCAGCTGGGCCGGATCGAGTATGCCAGCCACGGCGGGCGGATCAACACCGATTTCGTCGACAACTCGGCCGGCGTGGATACCTCCGACCACGAGGTCAATATCAAAATCCTGCTGGCCGCGGAGGTCGCGGCCGGCCGGTTGAGCCTGACGGACCGCGACGACATGCTGCACGCGATGACTGACGATGTGGCCAGCCTGGTGCTGGCGCACAACTATGACCAGAATCTGACCCTGGCCAACAGCAGGTTCCAGGCTGCGTCGATGGCCGGCGTGCACGAGGACTGGATGCAGCGGCTGACCGAGCAGGGCTACCTCGATCGCAAGATCGAATACCTGCCCAGCAGTGAGGAAATGAAGGAGCGGCGATCCGCTGACCGCGGCCTGACCTCTCCGGAGCTGGCCACCCTGATGGCTTACACCAAGATCATGTTGGAGAAGGAGGTGCTGAAGTCGGATCTGCCCGATGATCCCTATCTGGCCGACCGGTTGGTCAACTACTTCCCGCCGCTGATGCGCAAGAAGTATGCCGACCAGATGCCCAAGCATCGGCTGCACCGCGAGATCATCACTACTGTTGCGGTCAACCGGTTCGTCAACGCTTCGGGGCTGACCTGCTATTGGCGACTGTCGGAGGAGACTGGCGCCGGACCAGCTGAT
>JBBSQO010000266.1:0-4007 GCA_038244025.1 Propionibacteriales bacterium | reverse complement strand
TTCCACCCGGTCGTCCTCGAAGACCGCGTCCCGCAGGTCCAGGTCGACTCCGCCGAAGATCGCCATCGCCTGGCTCTTCCTGCGGACCCGGTAGCTGCCCTGGCGTTGTGCACCACCGAAGACGGCGATCAGCCGCTCCGGCTCGGGCTCGGGGTTGCGGCTGTCCACCAGGGCGTGGGTGGTTGGTTGGACAGTTGCTGGCTGGCTCGCGACCGGCGACGGCGGTCCGGTCGGCACGAGGTCGCTGGTGATGGGTACCAGCTCATCGAAGGTACGCGCCTTCAGCACCGCATCGAGGCGTTCGGCGTGCTCGTCCTGGGTGATCCGACCTTCGGCAAAAGCCGTGTTCAGCACGGTAGCGATTTGGTCGCGGTCGGCGTCGGATGCCCGCAGGCTACCGTTCGGCGTCGGTCCGGGCGGCGTGGGTCCGGAATCTCGGGGTTCAAGAAGTGGGCTCGTCACCCGTCTAACCTAGCCCGCCGCGGGGCCACTACTCGACCCCTTGGCCGACCAGCCCGGGCGTCGGAAGGGTTTCTCGGGGGTCATCCCTGAGGGGTGATCAGCCCAGCACCGTTCGTACCGCGTACAACTCGGGAAAGAAGGTGAGATCCAGCGCCCTAGCCAAGAACTTCACCCCGCTGGAGCCGCCGGTGCCGGCCTTGAACCCGATGGTCCGCTCGACCGTCTTCAGGTGCCGGAACCGCCAGAGCTGGAAGTTGTCCTCGACGTCGACCAGCTCCTCACAGGTCTCGTACTCGATCCAGTGGTGCCGCGGATCGGAGTAGATAACCTTGAACGTCTGCACCAGGTCGTCATTGTGGACGTACGCCCTGGTGTAGTCCCGATTGAGCACGGCGGCCGGCACCTGGTGGCCGTGCCGGGAGAGATAGCGCAGGAACTCGTCGTACAGGCTCGGCTCGTGCAGCAACGTCTCCAGCCTGGAGTGCACGACCTCGTCGTGGGCGAACACCTCGACCATATCTGGGTTCTTGTTGCCGAGGATGAACTCGACCGCCCGGTACTGCCAGGACTGGAAGCCCGACGAGGTGGCCAGGAAGTCCCGGAACTCGACATACTCACTCGGGGTGAGGGTGGCCAGCACCGACCACTGCTGGGTGAGGACATGCTGGATCTCCTTGACCCGGGCCAGCCGTTTGAGGACGAGCGAGACCTCATCGGTGCGGAAACCATCGCGGGCGCTGGTCAGCTCATGCAGCATCAGCTTGAGCCACAGCTCGGACGTCTGGTGCTGGATGATGAACAGCATCTCGTCGTGGTGCTGCGGCTGCGACATCGGATGCTGGGCGCCGAGCACCTCGTCCAGGTGCAGGTACTCGCCGTAGGAGAGCGCCTTGCGGAAGTCGCGCAGCACCCCCTCCTCCCGCGGGCGCTGGTTGCCGGTCGCCTCATCAGCCATGGGCCGAACCTATCCCCTCACCGCAACCGGATGCATCGATTCAAGCGCTCGTCGGGTTGCCGGACCCTGGCTCCCGCCTGACGCGGCAGCTGGCGAAGCAACGAGCGCTTGATTCGCTGCCCGGCATGGTCGCCCGTGCATCTGACAGGCCCGCATCCTTCGGCTAAACTGGCGCCTCGTGGCCGGTTGGTCACCCTGCGGGTGTAGTTCAATGGCAGAACATCAGCTTCCCAAGCTGATAGTGCGAGTTCGATTCTCGTCACCCGCTCCCAGCAACGATCGGGACGGGGCGGCTGGAATCCCCAAACCGAATAGCATAAGTGCTACCCTGAGGGCGTGACTGTTCAGCACACCGGAGAGATCGGCCTTGCCGAGCTCCGTCAGAACGCCAGCGATGTGGTGCGCCGCGTCGAAAACGGCGAGGAGTTTGTCGTCACCGTCTCCGGTCGTCCCGCAGCGAGACTTATTGCCGCCGCCAAGAAGACGTGGGTGACCGGCGCCGAACTCAACGCGATCTTCGGGGGGCTGCCTGGCTGGGGCGAGCGCGACAGGGGCGACGGCCAGGTTGACGACACGCTCCGCGACCCGTGGGACACTGCGGCTGGTCGTCAGGCAGTTAAGAGGTGAAGGTCCTGCTCGACACGAGCATCCTCATCGACCTGGACACCTTCGCGCTGCCCAAGGGGACCAAGGCTGCGATCTCCGTCGCGTCCTTGTCCGAGTTGCACTTCGGCGTACTGGTAGCCAAAGACGCGCTGGAGCGAACCAACCGGCTCAGACGGCTCACCGCCATCGAGAACGGCATGGACGCACTTCCTGTCACCGCCTCGGTCGCCCGAATCCATGGGGCAATGGGCGCCACGGTCGCCACCGCAGGGCGGCAGCCACCTAAGCGCGCCATGGACCTGCTCATCGCGGCCACGGCCGCCGATTGTGGAGCAACCCTGGTGACGCACAACCTCGATGACTTCGCTGGCCTTGACGAATTCGTTTTCGTGCGGCACCCGAACGACTTGGACAAGTAAGGCGTCCGGATCACGTGTCGAGTTGGCGACCCCGGCCACGGTGGCCCTGCTTGGGCGTCGTTGTCGCCAGGGGCGATAATTCTGGTGGCGGGCATCGGCACCGCGAGGCCACAGCTTTGGACGATTAGCTGCCGTCCGGCGACCCGATCCAGCTATCCGACCAAGAACCATCCAACCAAGAGAAGGAACAGACCAATGCCACGCGAAAATGACGTCGACGCAAAGTCAGCAGCCGGCCTGCTCAAGGAGGGCAAGGCCATCCTGCTGGATGTTCGCGAACCGGATGAGTGGGCGCTGGGTCATGTGGACGGCGCCCACCACCTGCCGCTCGGCGCGGTCGACCCGACCGCGGTGGCCGGCGACCGTGCGGTGATCGCCGTTTGCCGATCCGGCCGGCGCTCCGGCCTGGCGGCTGATCGGCTCGCGGCCAGCCACACCGTGCACAACCTCGATGGCGGCATGCTTGGCTGGGCCGCCGCCGGTCTGCCGATCACCACCGACGATGGGTCGCCCGGGACGGTCAAGTAACCGTTCGCCGCACGGTTCGCTGCCGGACCAGTCCGAAGGTTGGGTCAGGCTTGATTCGCGGCCCTCCGCCGTCCCATCTCCACCGCAGCCGTGGACGCGCCGGCGCCGAGCAGCAGCGCGACGAGGGCTGGCACGTACCCGGTGCGCTCGATGCCGAGGGCTCGATCCAGTGAGTACTTGCCCGGGCCGGACGCGGCCAGGTCAAGCAGCGCCGCGATCAGTGTCAGGTTGTACTCATAACCGCCGCCTGAGTTCCAGATCCCGTTGGCCCGATGCACCTTCCGGATGGCCGTGATCATGACGCCGATGATGGCCGCACTGGCCAGCGGGGTGGCCAAACCGGCCGCCAGCAGCGCACCACCGGTGGTCTCGGTCGCTCCGGCAATGATGGCATTCAGCCGGGCCGGCTCCATCTCCAGCGACTTCATCATCTCCTCGGTGCCGTCCAGCCCGGAGCCACCGAACCAGCCCTTCAGCTTCTGGGTGCCATGGCCGATGAAAAGCCCGCCAATAACCGTACGGCTGGCAAGACGCCAAATACCCATCATGGTCTCCATTCTCTGTTGGTGAATCAGTCCTTCACTCACCGTAGTCCGACTGGGTGGGCGCACCCGGTGCCGGTATGGCTGGCTACTCCTCGCCTCCATTTTTGGCTTTACCGGTGACCTTGTCCACCACCGACTTGGTCGGTCCACCGATGGCATCCAGATGTTGTGTCCGGGGCTGGCCTCAAAGCTCGACTCGTCCAGCACGTCCTTGACCATCTGCATCGCGATCCGGTTCCGGTTTGGTGTGCTCGCCTTCGAGGCGCTGAACAACTTGGTCAGCTGGTCCTTCTTGACCTTGGCCGGCATCGGCGGCTCGCGCGGGTCGGCGACCATCTCGATGATTGCCGGGCCATCATGGGCGAAGGCGGTCCGTAGCGCTTGCACACACTGGGAAGGTTCGGCCGCCTGGGCGCCGATCGCGTACGGCAGCCCGGCTCCATCGAACAGTTGGTGCCGCTGAAGTCGTCTCGCCACGGGTGCTTGCGCTCG
>JBBSQO010000265.1:0-4008 GCA_038244025.1 Propionibacteriales bacterium | reverse complement strand
TCATCTATTTTGCCGCTTACCTCATCACCGGGGTGAACACCGAGCTGCGTCACAACGATCTGCCGACGATCGAAGCCGAGATTGGCGTCGAGCGCAAGCGGATGGAAGATAACCGCGACGCCGATATCGAGGCCCGCGCCAAGAAGCTCGAGACCGATCTGGCCGAGCTCGAGGCCGAGGGCGCCAAGTCCGACGTGCGCCGTAAGGTCCGCGAAGGCGGCGAGCGCGAGCAGCGTCACATCCGCGACGGTGCGCAGCGTCAGCTGGATCGCCTCGACGAGGTGCTCACCACCTTCAAGAAGTTGACCCCGCGTGAACTGATCATCGATGAGGTTCTTTTCCGCGAACTGCACGACCGTTTCGGCGAGTACTTCGACGCCGGCATGGGCGCCGAGGCGCTGCAGAAGCTGATCGCCGATTTCGATATCAACGCCGAAGCCGAATCGCTGCGCGACACCATCAAGAACGGCAAGGGACAGCGCAAGATTCGCGCCATCAAGCGCCTTCGCGTTGTTGCTGCCTTCCAGTCGACGAAGAACTCGCCGCTGGGCATGGTGCTGGACTGCGTCCCGGTCATCCCGCCGGATCTGCGTCCGATGGTTCAACTCGACGGTGGCCGTTTCGCCACCTCCGACCTGAACGACCTGTACCGCCGCGTGATCAACCGCAACAACCGTCTCAAGCGACTGTTGGATCTGGGCGCACCGGAAATCATTGTCAACAACGAAAAGCGGATGCTGCAGGAGGCCGTCGACGCACTGTTCGACAATGGTCGCCGTGGCCGTCCGGTGACCGGGCCGGGTAACCGCCCGCTCAAGTCGCTGTCGGATCTGCTCAAGGGCAAGCAGGGCCGGTTCCGTCAGAACCTGCTGGGCCAGCGCGTCGACTACTCGGGACGTTCGGTCATCGTGGTCGGTCCGCAGCTCAAGCTGCACCAGTGCGGCCTGCCCAAGGCGATGGCGCTGGAGTTGTTCAAGCCGTTCGTGATGAAGCGGCTGGATGACCTGAACCATGCCCAGAACATCAAGTCAGCCAAGCGGATGGTGGAGCGCCAGCGGCCGGTGGTGTGGGATGTCCTCGAAGAGGTCATCACCGAACATCCGGTGCTGCTGAACCGGGCACCGACCTTGCACCGACTGGGCATCCAGGCCTTTGAGCCGCAGCTGATCGAGGGTAAGGCAATTCAGATCCACCCGCTCGTCTGCACGGCGTTCAACGCCGACTTTGACGGCGACCAGATGGCTGTCCACCTGCCGCTGAGTGCCGAGGCGCAGGCAGAGGCCCGGATCTTGATGTTGTCTACCAACAACATCCTCAAGCCGGCTGATGGCCGGCCGGTGACCATGCCGACCCAGGACATGATCATCGGTCACTACTTCCTGACCATGGACCGCGACCACCCCAAGGGCGAGGGCCGCTCCTTCGCCAGCGTGGCCGAGGCGTTGATGGCCTTCGATCTGCATGAGCTGGATATCCAGGCCAAGATCAAGCTCCGGCTGCGCGACATCGTGCCGCCGGCCGGCAAGGAGCTGTCCACTTCCGGCGCGATCACACTGGAGACTACCCTCGGCCGGGCGCTGTTCAACGAGGCGCTGCCGGATGACTATCCGTACGCCGACTACGAGGTCGGCAAGCAGCAACTGGGCCAGATCGTCAACGATCTCGCCGAGCGGTACCCCAAGGTCGAGGTGGCGCACTGCCTGGACGCGCTGAAGGACCTGGGCTACTACTGGGCCACCCGCTCGGGTGTCACGGTCTCCATCGGCGATGTCACCACCCCGGCCGACAAGCCGGAGATCCTCGCCGGTTATGAGGACCGGGCCACCAAGATCGACGCCCAGTACGAGCGTGGGCTGATCACCGAGGATGAGCGTCGTCAGGAGCTGATCGAGATCTGGACCGACGCCAGCTCCAAGCTCGCCAAGGCGATGGAGGCGAACTTCTCCAAGACCAACCCGATCTACATGATGGTGCACTCCGGTGCCCGCGGGAACATGACGCAGATGCGACAGATTGCCGCCATGCGGGGGCTCGTGGTCAACCCGAAGGGTGAGATCATTGCCCAGCCAATCAAGTCCAACTTCCGCGAGGGCCTGTCGGTGCTGGAGTACTTCATCTCCACCCATGGTGGCCGTAAGGGACAGGCGGACACGGCCTTGCGTACGGCCGACTCCGGCTATCTCACCAGGCGGCTGGTTGACGTCTCCCAGGATGTCATCATCCGCGAGGAGGACTGCGGTACCGAGCGTGGCCTGACCAAGACCATTGCGGTCGAGGAGAACGGCAAGCTGGTCGTCGACGAACACGTGGAGACGGCCGTCTATGCCCGGTCGCTGGCCACCGACGTGCTGGACTCCGATGGCGAGATCCTGGTGCCGGCCGGCGTTGACCTCGGTGATGTCAACATCGCGCTGCTGGTCAACTCTGGAGTCACCACCGTCAAGGTGCGGTCCGTGCTGACCTGTGAGGCCGTCACCGGCACCTGTGCCATGTGCTACGGCCGATCACTGGCCAGCGGCAAGCTGGTCGATGTCGGCGAGGCAGTCGGTATTGTCGCTGCGCAGTCGATTGGTGAACCGGGAACCCAGCTGACCATGCGTACCTTCCACACCGGGGGTGTGGCGGGTGACGACATCACCCAGGGTCTGCCTCGTGTGGTGGAGCTCTTCGAGGCTCGCCAGCCGAAGGGCAAGGCGCCGATTGCCGAGAATGCCGGCCGGGTCCGAGTTGAGGACGGTGACCGCTCGCGCAAGATCGTCATCACGCCGGATGATGGTTCGGAGGAGAACGACTACGCGGTGAGCCGCCGGTCCCGCCTGCTGATTGAGGACGGCAGCCATGTCGAAGCCGGTCAGCAGCTGACCCATGGCACACCTGACCCGCAGGATGTCCTCAGGGTGCTTGGCGTCCGCAAGGTGCAGGAGCACCTGGTGGACGAAGTGCAGTCGGTGTACCGCACCCAGGGTGCCCCGATCCACGACAAGCACATCGAGATCATCATCCGGCAGATGCTGCGCCGGGTCACGGTGATCGAGTCCGGGGACACCGACCTGCTGGTCGGCGACCTGGTGGATCGGCTGACCTATGAGGCCCGTAACCGGAAGGTGGTGGCCGAGGGTAGCGCCCCGGCCTCCGGCCGTGCGGTGCTGATGGGCATCACCAAGGCGTCGTTGGCGACTGATTCCTGGCTGTCGGCGGCTTCCTTCCAGGAGACCACCAAGGTGCTCACCGATGCGGCGATCCATGGCAAGTCGGACTCGCTGCGCGGTCTGAAGGAGAACGTCATCTTGGGCAAGCTGATCCCGGCCGGCACCGGCCTGGACCGCTATCGCAATGTCCAGGTGGAGCCGACGGCGGAGGCCAAGGCTGCGGCGTACTCGATGGTGGGTTACGACAACTACGACTACGACTTCGGCAGCGGCTCGGGTGCAGCCGTCCCGCTGGAGGAGTTCGACCTCGGCGACTATCGCTGACGAAAGCTCGTGTGGGAGCAGTGAAGGGGACGGTCCGGTCGGACCGTCCCCTTCGCCTTGTCACGTCGGCCATCTGTACCCGTAGGCCGCGGCTCGCTTTCAGGTCGGGTCGTCGACCTGGGCTAACGCTTCGGTCGAGCCGTCACCACGTGGGTCGAGCTTGTCGAGAACATCGTGGTGGCCCAGACGAAAGGATCATCTGATGGATACCTCACCACGAGCCGCCGTGACTGCTGACACCTTGCGGGACCGAATCGGGCTTTGCTCCGTCACGTACCGGCAGCTGTCTCCGACCGAGCTGGTGGCCAAAGCTGTCGACGCGGGACTGCGGCTGGTTGAGTGGGGCACCGATGGCCATGTTCTGCTGCACGACCCTGAGATGGCACGACAGGTCCGCAGGACGACCGAGCAGGCGGGGCTCCGGGTGGCCTCGCTCGGCAGCTATTTCCGGGTTGGCGTGACCCCGATGGACGAGTTCGACGCGCTGCTGGTCACGGCCGAGGCTTGTGGTGCAGCCCGGATCCGGATCTGGGCC
>JBBSQO010000264.1:0-4021 GCA_038244025.1 Propionibacteriales bacterium | reverse complement strand
TGCCAACCCACCGTAGGCCTCGATCCAGGACCACTGCTCACCCGGCGAAAGCGGGAGATGCTCCAGCTGGGTCTGGGCCAGCCCGGCCTGGATCTCGCAGTAGCGCTGCCGGCCGCCGAGCCACTGCTGCCAGTGCTCACCGCCAGCGGAGGTGCCCCAGACAACGAGCGTCCGGCCACGCAGCCGTCGGGTGGAAGCCTGCCCCAGACCGCGTCCCCCAGCATCGAGAGCGGCGATCCAGGGCCCGGAGCTGTCCGTGCCATCGCCCGCTTCGGGACCGTTGGGAGCCTCGGATCCTGCTGCCATCTTTGGAGCAGCGTCGAAGAAGTAGTCGGCGGACTCAGCTGCCCGGCTCGGGTAACTGGCATCATGAGCATCGCGGTGCGGCATCGCGACCCGCTTGAGCCGGCCGGTGTAGCCAAAGTGCAGCGCCTCGGTTGCCGGCACGACGACCCTGGTCCACTCTTGTTGCGGGACAGCAGTGTTGGACCACCAATAGATCTGTGCCGGCCGGTCCTTGGTGTTCGCGATCAGCGGCCGGACCAGCAGCACCGGCGAATCCTCCGGTAGCCAGGCATCAATGCGCCACACCAGGCCGCGCAGCCTTTCGTACTCCCACATCCGCAGCACCGGCATGCCACCGGGTGCCTCGACCTCAGCGGCGTGCACCGGTTCGCAGGTCAGCGGCCAGTGCCCGGTCGTGCCGAAGTTCCACTCCACCCCGCCGGCAAACCAGGCATTGCGCAGGCCCAGGTTGCCGTACTGCACGGCTTCGGGGCAGTGCAGCAGCTCGGTGTCCGCGACGCGATCGACCAGAGAGATCAATCGTCCACCCAGCTCGGGCAGGAAGGTGGCCCGCAACCACATGTTCTCCAGCACGATGGTGGTCAGCTCGCGCTCTACCAGTTCCCGGTTATACCCATCCTGAGCGTGGTACGGCAACAGGGTGCGTGGCTGCCCGACCAAGTTCTCGGCTGGCAGCACGTCGCCGGTTTCTGGCACCTTGACCCGACTTCTCCCCAAAAGGGGAAGTGCGCTATCGGCGCCCAACGACGCCACCGGCAGCCGGCAGCTGGCCCGGAAGAGACTGGTTGACAACGCATGCCTCCTGACCGAGACCAATGATGGGCCAAGACGTCGCCAGCCTGGCCGACGCCAATTAAATCAGTTGTCTGGCCGGCGCAGGTTCTCTAGGGTCATGGTTGAGCAATTGCTCAGCACGCACCGAGAGGGGGAACGACCATGTTTATCTTCACCGAAGAAGTCGAGCAGAACACCGGCTTCATCGCCGACGCCCCTTTCGGGCCTCGCGGCTGACCTTCACCGCCACCTCGGTCAACCGGCCTAGCGCTGGCCACCGGTAACCACCCGTCACGCTGCCGACGCGACCGTCAGCAATGATCCCCTCTCAGTTATGACATCAGTCTGTCTTGACTATGCCATCTGTCTGACGTCATAATAATGTCATCAAGACGTCGTAAGCAGCTCAAGCTAAACCCCCCAAGCTAATCCTCTGCCGTGAAAGGAGGTGACAAACCATGCATTTCGACTACCTCGAGTCCCAGTTGCAGCGCAGTCAGCGCGCGGCTCGGGACTACGCCCTGGTCAGCGCTGCACGAGAACACCGTCGCGCCGAGCGTCACCGTCAGCGCCGGCTCCCCCGGCCACAGCGGGTCCGGGCCGCGCTGAAAAAGGTGCTGGCATGAACCGCTACCCGGCAACCAGCCGCGGACCTCAATGCCAGCCACGAGCACAGAACATCCCCGGCCAACTGATCAGCGGGCGGGGATGTTCTGGTCTTTTGGGAATCGACAGGTTCTTCCACCGAAGCTGGATCGACAACAGCCCAACTTTGCCAGCCGGACTCGGCGTCGCTGAGTCGGACCGGCGGGTCAGTCGCGCCAGGAGTATGTGGGCACCCAGCCGATCCGCTGGCGGGCCCGCTCGATCGCGAAGGCACCTTGGCGTTCGTGCAGCGGTTGCCGGATGTCGATGTCCGGCGCGTGCTCCCGCAGCAGGTCGATGATCGGCTCTTCGGTAAGCGCGTCCGCGGCGACAATGTTCATCGGCAGGAAACCGTACGGTTCGACCGCAGCAGCCTCAAGCGCGAGTCGGCAGGCCCGCGCGGCGTCTCGAATATCGACGTACCCCCACAGCTCTCTCAGCTCCTCGGCAAAGTCACGGGCACCCCGCTGGGCGATGATCCGCTCCTGCTGCTCGGAAACAGTGGCCACCCAGTGGAACCGCAAGGCGGCAATCGACATCCCCGTCCGCCGGCAGAACATCTCCGCGGTGCGTTCGTCGACCTCCTTGGACAACCCGTAGGGATCCGCGGTCAGCATTGGATGTTCTTCATCGACCGGGACATAGCGGGCCTGGGTCGGTTCCGGCGACCAGGCCGTGCCGTAGGCCGAACCGCTGGACGCGATGACGGCTCGCGTCACGCCCTGTGCCGCAGCAGCCTGCAAGATCGCGAACGTCGCGCCGGTGTTGTTGCCAAAGACGACTTCGTCCGGATGCCGGTACGGCCTCGGGATGGCGGCCAGGTGGATGAGGGCATTGCAGCCGGCCATGGCGGTCTGGATCCGTGCCATCCTGCCGAGGTCCAGCCCGCCGAGGTCCAGCCCGCCAAGGTCCAGCCCACCGAGGTCCAGCTCCACGAACGTCACCCCGACCGACAACCCGGTTCCGCGGGCAACCCGGTCCGTGGCAACCACCCGGTTCCCGTGCTTGACCAGCTCGGCAACTACCGCCGTACCGAGCCTGCCGCAGGCACCGGTGACGAACACTGCCGGGTTGGTGGCCGGCGGTGCGGTGCCAGTTGCGGCAGGTCCCGTTGTGCTCTCGGCCATAACGATCAGCGTTGCACATCGGCGGATCCGGTGGAAGCAGTGGGTCCGCAGCCAAATCGTGACTTCGCCGTGTCCGGCTTCTGCTCCGTTGTTGTCTAGAGTGGCACCCGTGATCTTCAAGCGCGTTGGTGATGTACGCCCCTACCCCGATCATGGCCACGTACAGAAGCAGTGGGCGGCCATTGCTCCGCACCAGGTAAGGCTGGATCAGCTGGTGACCACCAAGCGGACGCTTGATCTGGAGGCACTCCTGGAGGAGGACTCCACCTTTTATGGTGATCTGTTCGCCCATGTCGTGGCCTGGCGTGGCGAGCTCTATCTGGAGGATGGCCTGCACCGGGCACTTCGTGCCGCGCTCCAGCAACGACAGACCATGCACGCCCGAGTGCTCGAGCTGAAGTAACCGCACTGACCGTTAGAGTGTCAACGCCGATGGGCAATCCGTAGCCAACAGAAGGCAGGAGGGCAAGGTGCTCGGTCGGGTGCTCCGCGCGATCCGGGTTCCGGTCACGCTGCTGATTCTGCTCGGACTGCTGTGTTATGGCGCCTGGTGGGGCTGGACCAGGGTCATCGCGCAGACACCGAAGAGTCCTCCGGAACCCTGTGTGCAACAGACTGTCGCCAAGGGGAAGCTGAAATCCAGCCAGGTGACGGTCAACGTCTTCAACGGCGGCCGCAAGCGTGGACTGGCCGGAGATGTCGCCAAGGACCTCGAGGCCGCACAGTTCAAGGTCGGCAAGGTTGGCAACACCGACCACGACCACGCGGTGTCCAGCACTGTGATCGTCGGCGCTGGCGCGAAGAACCCCGAGGTGCTGCTGGTGAAGGGCTTCTTCAAAGGCGCCAAGATCAGCGCCGACCAGCGTGCCAACCACTCCGTGGACGTGCTGGTCGGAAACTCCTACGGTGGCTTCAACAAGTTGGCCAAGACTAGCATCGCGGTCAAGGGCAAGAGCGTTTGCCTGCCAGCCAGCCCGTCCAGTTCCCCGGCCGGAAAGTAATCCCCAGCACCGGTCGCGGCAGCAGCGGCCAGTCGGCCGCTATTCGATACCGGTCTCGCCGTGCCAGCGCGCCAGTCGTCCGCCACGGGCAATAGCCCGGAGCCGCTGCTCGGTCGCCTGCCGATCAATGGTCGGAGTGACGATCAACAGCTCGTCATCCACCTTCAC
>JBBSQO010000263.1:0-4037 GCA_038244025.1 Propionibacteriales bacterium | reverse complement strand
TTCGCGATGTCGTCCGCCGGCGGTTCGACATCATCCTGCAGCCAGCGCCGCTGCTGGTCGGGTGCGCACACGGACGTCCCGCGGTGACCAGCCTGCTGATTCCCATGGCAGTCCGCTACCCATCCTCGGGTGCCAGCCTGGCGGGGAACTCAATGACGGCGAGCTCACTGATGAAAGGCTCCGATGAGTGCAGAAAGTCCCCACGGTGATGTGTCCGACTTCCGCGTCTGGGCACCAGCCGCCGAGCGGCTGGTGCTGCTAGCCGACGGGCACCGGTTGCCGATGCAGCCAGAGAACACGCAGCGGGAGAACAGGACCCTGGTCCAGGACAAGGGGCACCGTGACGGCCGACGCGTAGAGGATGTCCGGAACCGTGACGATGACGGCTGGTGGGTGCTGGCCGAGCCGCTGCCGGTCGACCTGACCGGCAGTGAGACTAGCCGCGGAATTGATTATGGCTATCTGATCGACGACGATCCGACGCCGGTCCCGGACCCGCGCTCCCGCCGGCAGCCGGATGGGGTGCATGGCCTGTCCCAGACCTTCGACCCGGATGCCTACAGCTGGTCGGACCATCTGTGGACCGGGCGGCAGCTGGCCGGTGCGGTGGTGTACGAGCTGCACATCGGCACCTTCACGCCGGCGGGCACGCTGTTGTCCGCCATCGACCGGCTGGATCATCTGGTCCGTCTCGGTGTCGATTTTGTCGAGCTGCTGCCGGTCAATGCCTTCAACGGCACCGACAACTGGGGGTATGATGGCGTGCTTTGGTATGCGGTGCACGAACCGTACGGCGGGCCGCGGGCGTACCAGGAGCTCGTTGACGCCTGCCATCAACGAGGCCTCGGTGTGATCCAGGACGTGGTCTACAACCACCTCGGGCCCAGCGGCAACTACCTGCCGAGATTCGGGCCCTATCTCAAGACTGGACAGGGCAATGCCTGGGGGGATGCGGTCAACCTCGATGGGGAGGACTCCGACGAGGTCCGCGCCTACATCATCGACAACGCGGTGATGTGGCTGCGGGACTACCACGTCGACGGGCTGCGGCTGGACGCTGTCCATGCCCTGCTGGACACCCGGGCGGTGCATATCCTCGAAGAGCTCAGCATCGAGGTCGAGGCGCTCAGCACCTTCCTGTCCCGGCCGCTGTCGTTGATTGCCGAGTCGGACCTGAACGACCCCCGGCTAATCACCTCCCGCGAGGGCGGCGGCTACGGGCTGACAGCGCAGTGGAGTGATGACTTCCACCATGCGCTCTATGTCAGCCTGACCGGGGACGCGAGCGGTTACTATGCCGACTTCGACACGCTCGAGGCGCTGGGCAAGGTGTATGAGAATGGCTTCTTCCATGATGGCACCAAATCCAGCTTCCGCGGTCGCAGTCACGGCATGAGGATCGACACCCTGCGGACCCCGTCCTGGCGACTGGTGGTGTGCTCGGAAGACCACGACCAGATCGGCAACCGGGCGGACGGGCACCGACTGTCCACCATGCTCGACCCCGCCCAGCTCGGGATTGCCGCGGTGCTGACGCTGTTGAGCCCGTTCACCCCGATGATCTTCATGGGGGAGGAGTGGGGTGCTTCTACTCCGTGGCAGTTCTTCACCTCCCATCCCGAGCCGGAGCTGGCTCAGTCGGTGGCCGAGGGCCGGCTGGCGGAGTTCAAGCAGATGGACTGGGATGCCGCCGCGGTTCCAGATCCGCAAGCACCGGAGACCTTCACCGGTTCCAAGCTGAACTGGCAGCAGGTCACCTCCGCACCGCATCTGGAGCTGCTGGCGCTGTACACCCAGCTGCTGGAGCTGCGGCACACCTATCCCGATGTGGTGGATCCACGCTTCGACCGGGCCACCGCCACCAGCAGCGATGAGGAGCGCTGGCTGCTGGTCGAAAGGGGCACCATCGCCATTGCGGTGAACTTCGGCACCGAGCGGGTCAACGTCGAGCTGTCCGCTCCCGGAGAGCAGCTGCTCGAAGTCGGCAGCGGTGACGTCACCGATCGGTGTGTCCGGCTGACCGGGCACAGCGCGTCGGTGATCAAGTTGGCAGTGGACTGACGGCCGGTCCCGATGCCGGCGTACGCTTCGATCATGAGCCTGGAAAAGAAGATCGTCACCTTTGCCCAGGGCGGCAACTTCGCCGTCCTGACCACCCTGCGCCCGGATGGGCAGCCGGTCACCCAGCCGATGTGGGTGGACGCCGATGATGATCATGTGCTGGTCAACACCGAGCGGCACCGGCGCAAGTTCCGCAATGTCGAACATGACCCCCGGGTGACGGTGACGATCCTGGACCGGGACAATCCTTACTCATACGTGGAGGTCAGAGGGACGGTCGTCGAGGTGGTCGGCGGTGACGAGGCTCGCCACCACATTGACCAGCTGTCCCGGCGCTACACCGGGCAGGACTACCAGCCGACTATTCAGAGCGAGCGGGTCATCCTCAAGATCAAGCCGCTGGAGCAGTCGGAGAAGAGTGACTGAGAGTGGCCAGCGTCGGTTCGCGCTGAGCACCCTCGTCTTCCTTCTTTTGGGGCCCGTATCGTACCGAAACGGTATTCGGATCCTCGTCCTGCTTACTCGGGCCTAGCTAGGCGGGCAGGGAGCGGTCCAACCCCAAAGGGTGGGTCAATGAGCCCAGGATGTGTTCGAGTAGTTTGATCGCCGCAACCGCACCGCCGTGTTCACCCTTCTCGAAATCGGCGGTGTCAGCCGCCGAAATATCGTTGCTGACGTGAGCCAGACACAAGACCGCAACTTCTCGAGTAACGGCGAACGCGTACAGCGAAGCCGCTTCCATCTCAACCGTCAGGATGCGTTGTCGTTGGGCGGCGGCTAGCGAGTCGGGTGTCTCCCGGTAGGGCGCGTCGGTTGTCCAGGAGGCGCCCCGCAGGACCGGCTGACCGTCCACCATGCTGGGCAGGTCGCCTAAAGCAGCAAGTACGGCCTGGTCGAGGTGAACCCATGCTGCCGGCGGCAAATAGTGCAGACTGGTGCCCTCGTCTCGCCATGCTCGATCCACGATCACGAAGTATGGAGGTGGCTGTTGCAGTGCGGTGATCCGACCGGCCGAGGTGAGATCGATCAGTAGCCGGCAGCCGCACGCGAACGCCTGCTCAGCGACGAGCACGGCATAGGGTCCGCCGACCACATTAGGGATGACGCCCACCTTGAGACCCCCGACGGTCGCTGCCCACATGCGGCTGTGGTAGCACGGCCACGACGCAACAAGATCGACTTGCCGGTCGGTCTGGAGGCGACGCAGCAGATCGCCATCCGGATCTAGCACCACCACCGAGGGCACCTCGCCATCCGGGAGACCAAGCTGTCGTCGAGCCTCGCGGACCAGCTTCGCCGGCTCAAACAGCGAATTCTGCGCGTAAGACTTCGGCAGCGATCCCAGTACCGGCGACGAGACTTCGGCGGACCTCACACCAGTACCTTGCCACAGCACAGCATCGGATTGACACCCTTGTCCGCCAACTCCAAACCGGAGTGGCTGAGTTCAGACAACGCGTTGGGACTGGTGAAGTCGCGGCAGGCGCTCAACCTTCGATAGTGATCTCCCGCTTCAAGATCTTGCCGGTCGGGCCCTTGGGCAGGATGCCGAACCGGACGATCCGCGGGTACTTATAGGCCGCGATCTGGTCCTTCACCCAGGACATCAGCTCCTCCTCGGTGACGGTGCCGCCCTCCTTCAGCGTGACCAGCGCGGCGATCTCCTCGCCGTGCTCGTGGCTCGGGACACCGACGACGGCGGCCTCGGCCACTTCCGGGTGAGCGTAGAGGATCTCCTCCACCTCGCGCGGATACACGTTGAAACCATTGCGGATGATCATGTCCTTCTTACGATCCACGATGAAGTAATACCCGTCCGCATCCCGCTTGGCCAGGTCGCCGGTGTGGAACCAGCCACCGCGCATAGCCTCGGCGGTGTCCTTCGGCCGGTTCCAGTAGCCCTTCATCACGTTCTCGCCCCGGATGACGATCTCACCGATCTCGCCGTCGCCCACAGGGTGATCATCTTCATCATG
>JBBSQO010000262.1:0-4079 GCA_038244025.1 Propionibacteriales bacterium | reverse complement strand
CGGGGCAGCGAAGCGATGGATCGCAGTGGCGGTGCCGAGCTGCGCACCGAACTGCTGGCCGGACTGAGTGGCACCGTGATCGAGGTCGGCGCGGGCAACGGGCGCAATTTCGGCTACTACCCGCCGGCGGTTACGTCCGTGCTGGCCGTCGAGCCTGAGCCGACGCTCCGGGCCGCCGCGCGCAAGGCAGCAGCCCAGTCCGCGATTCCCATCCAGGTCATTGATGGCATGGCGGACTCGCTGCCGGCCGAGGATGCGGCGTTCGATACGGGGGTCGCCTCATTGATGCTGTGTTCGGTGCCCGACCAGGCCGTGGCCTTGGCCGAGTTTCACCGGGTGATCCGCGCGCAAGGTCAACTTCGGTTCTATGAACACGTCCGGAGCGAGCACCCGGGCCTGCTGCGGCGCGTTCAACATCTGATCGACGCCACCTTCTGGCCATCGGTCGCGGCCGGCTGCCACGCCAGCTGGGACACGCCAGGCGCCATCGCCGCGGCAGGTTTCGAGATCGAGAGACTGAGAAGGTTTCGCCTGCCGGAGAAGGGAATCATCCTCCCGGTGTCACCGCATGTGATCGGTTCGGCGCGGCGCCGGTGATCGCCACAACTATCACTTGAGATCCTGATCCGGGAGACAAATCATGCCTGAGCCCCAGGCGAGCCGCGGGTGAAGTGACATTTCTGATGCTGCTTCATTTTGTCATCGACCGCAGGACGTCTGCCAAGACCTTGGTATGGCTCAGATCGACGTCCTTGATCGCCGTCAGCAGCGTCAGCTTCTTACCTTGCACCAGCTCCAGCAGGTCGTGCAGGGCTTTCTTGCCCTCCTTCGTGCCGAGCTCATCGCGGTAGCGGCCGGTGAACTCCTCGAGCTTGTCCGGGTCATGGCCGTACCACTTGCGCAAATCGGGTGACGGGGCGACGTCCTTGATCCAGTGGTCGAACTCCGCGTCGTCCTTCCGAACGCCGCGCGGCCAGCTGCGGTCGGTCAGGATCCGGGTCCCATCGCTATCGGTGGCCGGGTCGTAGATGCGGCGAATCTGAATCTCCATTTTCGGGCTCATGGTTCGAATCTAGCCCAGCGACGGTCCGTCATTTCTCGCGTTCTGTCGGCAAATGGCGACCCGGCGAGCCCGTAGGGCAACATTTCTCGCGTTCTGTCGGCAAGTGGTGAGCCGGGGCTCAGAAGTAGTCGCGGATGTGGAACTGGCGACCGCCGAAGAGGGCGTCCCAGCTGCTGTCGGCATCGGTACGGCCGCTGAGCAGGCCGGCGGTGCGAAGGTTGGCACAGGACTGGGTGCCGGCAAAGAGCTGAGCCAGGCCGCGCGGCGTGAAGGTGGGGCCGGCGCACTCGTGCACCCGCCGGCACTCGCCCTGGCCAGCACCAACGGCAACCGCGTAGCAGCCGTTGTTTTCCTCCAGGAAGTCACCGGCCAACCGAAACCCGAGCTCCACCTCCAGCGCCGGATAGCGGCGGTGATTGAGCGCCCCGCAGACATCGAGAACTTTCAGCATGTACGGGGAGGTATCGACGGTTTCCCAATGCACCGTGGGCAGGAAGGTGCGGATCACCTCAGCACCGGAGGTGTCGATCCTCGTGCTGGCGGTGACACTGGAGAAGCTGCCGAGAGCGGACAACAGCGCCTGGTAGCCGCCGGCCGTGCTGGCGATCACATCCGACACCGACAGGGTGGCTGTCTCGCCGTACCCCTGGCCGCGGTCCCAGCAGGCGAAGCCGCACATCTCGTCGCCATCATCATCGACGGCCACCGTGACACCGGTGAAACCGGCCAGGAACTCCGTCGGAGTGGCCCGAAAAATTGGTCCGCGCCGGCAGAGGGGACCATTTTGCGCCGACGCCCAGCTCTCGTAGAGGTCCCGGATAGCGTCGACGTCTGCCTCGGTCGCCCGCCTGGTGTGGACGTCGGCCGGGCGATGGACAAAGCCGAGCACCCAGCTCGGCACCTGCACGGTGGCGAAGTCACCAACCAGCTCGTACCCGAACCGCCGATAGATCCGGGCGGCCGTGGGGAACAGGGTGGAAAGGGTGGCACCGCGGTCCTTCGCCGACTCGAGGGTGTGCCGAAACAAGTCAGTCAGCAATCCCCGGCCGCGGTACTCGGCTTGGACCGTCACCCCGGCAATCCCGCTGGTCGGCAGCAGCGCACCGCCGAAGTGGGAGTCATACTCCTTGTCGATCATCCGCGCGGCGAGCCGCTTTCCATCGAAGGTACCGAAGGGATGAGTCCCGGCCGGCGGCCACGGCGGGTGCTCGGTTGGCTGCGTTGTCGGTACGCCGAAGGCCTCCTGACCGAGCTGCAGGGACGCCGCCGCATTGGTCGACGTCAGCGGGCGGACGGTGAGCTGGGGTTCGGCACACGACATCCATCCATCCTTGCGCAGTCGGTAGCCGGAGCTCCAACCAATATGGCCCCTCGCCGCAAACCTTCTGCCAGTCTCGACCAGCGCCGCTGGACCGGCGTCGACTAGGCGGCGAGCCCGGGGGCGGCGCCGAGAGCTGAGGTGGTGGCCGTGGGCGAAATTGGATGACATAGGTTCACCCCATGCCGAGCCTGACACTATCTGAGGCGCGCTCCAGGGCAGACCTGCTGCGGGTGAGCGCCACCCACGTTGATCTTGACCTGACCAAACCGGCCGGCACCTTCCGGTCAACGGCGACGATCAACTTCCAATGCCGGCACCCCGGCCAGGAGACCTTCGTTGACTTCAAGGGCAGCGAGCTGGTCCGAGCCAGCTTGAACGGTGTCGAGCTGGACGCCACCACCCTGGCCGATGACCGGCTACCGCTCGGTGGTCTGCAGGCCGACAACGTCCTGGTGATGGAAGGAACCATGGCGTTCTCCGCCGATGGCGAGGGGCTGCACCGCCACGTCGACCCAGCTGATGACCGGACCTACCTCTATGCCATGTCATTCCTGGACGCGGCGCCACGGTGGTTTGCCTGTTTTGACCAACCCGACCTCAAATGCAGCTACACCTTCGACGTGCAGGCGCCGGCCGACTGGACCTTGCTCGGCAATGGTGCCTATCGCCAGACGTCGCCGGGTCGCTGGCAGATGGAGCAGACCCGGCCGCTGTCCAGCTACTATGTCACCCTGGTGGCCGGTCCCTATGCCTCGATCCGGGACGAGCATGACGGCATCCCGCTCGGCATCCACGTCCGGGCCTCGCTGGCGAAGTTCCTGGCCGCCGAGGCAGTCGACATCCTGACCAACACCAAGCAGTCCTTCGACTACTTCCACCAGACCTTCGGCGTCCGTTATCCGTTCGGTGAGTACCACCAGGCCTTCGTCCCCGACTTCAACGCGGGCGCGATGGAGAACCCGGGCTGTGTCACGCTGAGGGACTCCTACATCTTCCGGGCGGCGGCAACCAGGGCCGATCGTGGGTCCCGGGCCTGCACCATTGCTCACGAGATGGCCCACATGTGGTTCGGCGACCTGGTCACCATGACCTGGTGGGACGACCTCTGGCTGAACGAGTCGTTTGCCGAGTACCTGGCTCTTCGCGCCTGCGCGGCCGCCACCGACTATCCGATGTGGACGGACTTCGGGATCGCCCGCAAGGCCTGGGGCTCGGTAGCCGACCAGTCCCCGTCCAGCCACCCGGTGGCCGGCAACGGCTCGGCCGACGCACAGGCAGCGCTGGCCGACTTCGACGGCATCTCCTACGCCAAGGGCGCCGCGGTGCTGAAACAGCTGGCCGCCTACCTGGGCGAGGAGGTGTTCCTGGCCGGGCTGCAGAGCTATTTCGCTCGGCACCGGTACGGCAATGCCACCTTCGCCGACCTGATGGCCGCCTGGACCGACGCCGGTGCGGTTGGTCTTCCCGGCTGGGCCGACAGCTGGCTGCGCCGGGCTGGGATGGACACGCTGGCAGTGGAGCGCGGGCCATCGGCGGCAGGTGGTCTATCGGCGGCGGGCGGACAGCAGGGTAACTGGCTGACCCGGACCCCGCCGGTCGACGACGACGGCGGTGACCGGCCGCATGCCGTGGCTGTCGCGGCAATCGACCAGACCGGCACCGAGACGGCTAGGCCCGCAGTAGTGCTGACCGGTG
>JBBSQO010000261.1:0-4084 GCA_038244025.1 Propionibacteriales bacterium | reverse complement strand
TCTCGCCGGTCAGTGCAGCAGCCGCCGCGGTCTCCGGCGAACATAGATACACCGAGTCCCCCTTGGTCCCGGACCGTCCCGGGAAGTTGCGCGGCATGGTCCGCAGGCTGATCCGCCCGACCGCCGGAGCCTGCCCCATCCCGATGCACCCGAGACAGCCAGACTGGTGCAACCGTGCGCCGGCGGCGATCAGGTCGAAGGTGCTGCCCATCTTCATCAGATCCTGCAGAATCTGCCGGGAGGTCGGGTTGATGTCGACCGAGACGCCCGGGTAGCCCTGTCGGCCCTTCATGATCGCAGCGACCATGGCGAAGTCACGAAGCCCGGGGTTTGCCGATGACCCGATGACCACCTGTTCGACCGGGCGGCCGGCGACCGAGCGTACGGTCTCCACGTTGCCCGGTGAGCTGGGCAACGCGATCAGCGGCTCCACCGTGGAAAGGTCGATCTCCTCGTCCACGTCATAAGAACAACCCTCATCAGGCAGGATCTCGACGAAATCATCCGAGCGCTGCTCGGCGGTCAGGAAGAGCCGGACCTGCTCATCGGAGGGAAAGACCGTGGTGGTGGCCCCCAGCTCCGCACCCATATTGGCAATCACATGCCGGTCCATCGCCGTCAGCGTGTCCAGGCCGGGACCGTAGTACTCGATGATGCGATGCACGCCGCCCTTCACCCCGTGCCGGTGGAGCATCTCCAAGATCACATCCTTGGCGCTCACCCAGGGCGACAGCTCGCCGGTCAGCCGGACGCCCCAGATCTCGGGCATCCGCAGGTAAGCAGGCTCACCGGCAATGGCCATCGCGACCTCGGTGCCGCCGACGCCCATCGCCAGCATGCCGAGCGACCCAGCGGCCGGCGTGTGGCTGTCCGATCCCAGCATCGTCTTGCCCGGGATGCCGAACCGCTGCATGTGGGTGGGATGGGAAACCCCGTTGCCCGGTTTGGAATACCACAAACCGAACCGCTGGCAGGCGGAGCGGAGAAAGTCATGATCTTCGGCGTTCTTGTGGTCAGCCTGCAGCAGGTTGTGATCAACATATTGCACCGATACCTCGGTCCGGGCCCGGTCCAGTCCCAGCGACTCCAGCTCCAGCATCACCAAGGTGCCGGTGGCGTCCTGGGTCAACGTCTGGTTAATGTGCAGAGCAATCTCGGCACCTGGCT
Source organism: Propionibacteriales bacterium (assembly GCA_038244025.1). Lineage (GTDB taxonomy): Bacteria > Actinomycetota > Actinomycetes > Propionibacteriales > Propionibacteriaceae > Microlunatus. The sequence continues at coordinate 2,917 of JBBSQO010000261.1, read as the reverse complement.
TCATCTCACCCGACACCAGATGGGCGGCAATGAGCTTCTTCGCGACGTTCTGCTTCACGGTGGACCTCCCGGGCTTACCCATCAACCTACGCGAGATAGACCCAACCTACGCGAGATCAACCCGATTGCCACCCGCCTCGACTTTTCGCGCAGCCGGTTCAGGGAGTGATCAAAGTTTCGCGCCCGCGAAGGGGTCCATGGTCGGCTGCGGCATTCCGTTGCCGGGCTCCACCGTGATCGCCAGCGCTTCGGCACCCTGGACGTGGCTCAGCCAGGTCCTGACCGTATCGCCACCGGAGAACAACCCGCTACTGACCGGTTTCCCGTTGTGCACCGCCCACAGCTGGTACGTCTTGTCCTGGCCGGCGGGAGGCACCGAGGTTGCCGTGAACAGGCCACGGTTCTGCCTTTGGGACACCGTGTAGGAGCCGCGCGCCCCGCTGGGCAGGGTGACGGGGTATACCTTGACGTCCGGGGCCGACATCAGCTCGGCCACAGCCGTCGCCTGGGCCTGCTGCGCCTGGTGCTGCTGGTTCAGCCGGACCACCCAACCACCCATCGCCAAGGCGACCACCACTGCGGCCGCCAGGGCAAAGGTCACCGCCCGCTGCACTCCGCGGCGGACCGGTCGGCTCTGCCTGGCCCGCACAGGCCCGGCCGTTGCCACCTTCTCTCCGGCCGTTGCCCCGTGGTCTCCGGAATCGGCGGCATGTCGTGGTTGAGCCGCTGGCGAATCTTCCGCCCCAGTCCTCGACCGTTCCGGCGGCAACGGCGTGACCTGGGCAATGGAGGCCAGGACGGATTGCCTCAGCTCCGGTGGCGGCTTGGTGGCGCTGAGCACACTGAGCTCGGCCAAAGCCTCGGACAGATCGGCAACTTCCCGAGAGCAGGACTCACAATGGCTCAGGTGCAACTCGAACTCGGCCAGCTCCGGGGCGCTCAGGGCGTCGACGGCATAGCACCCGGCGGCATCATGGATGTCACCGCGGGCATCCCCGTGCTGTTCGTTCACATCCCCGTGCTGTTCGTTCATGAGTCCACCCCCTGTTCATGAGTCCATTTCCAACGTACGTCTTAGCCCGATCAGTCCATCTCGAATTCTCGTCTTCACCGTTCCCAGCGGCAGCTCCAGCCGACTGGCCACTTGGCCTTGGGTGTAGCCGCCGAAGTAGGCCAGCGTCAGAGCCTCCCGCTGAATCTCCGACAACGACGCCATCCCCCGCCGCACCCGTTCTGCATCAAGCTTCTGTTCCACCCCATCCCAGACCTGATCCACCTCCCGTTCGGCTGCCCGCCGCCCGTAGTCCTCATCCCGGGCGGTGGCACTACTCACCGACCGGACCCGATCGACGGCCCGACGATGCGCCATGGTGGTCATCCAGGCCAGCACGCTGCCCTTGCCAGGGTCATATCTGGCTGACTGGCGCCAGACCTCCACGTACACCTCCTGGGTCACCTCCACGGCATGATCAGGGGACCTGAGCACCCGTTGGATCAGCCCATGGATCCGTGAACTGGTCAGGTCGTACAACTCAGCAAACGCGCCCTCCTGCCCGGCCGCGGACCGCGCGACCAGGTCCACCAACTGGCCTTGGTCGAGCGACTGTCGCCCGGAACTGACGGACTTCGACGGCTCGCCGGCCGCACCCGGCGGTGCGGGGTGGAAGTTCATGGATCCAACACTCCCACAGGTACCGAGTTCCGCCACTCCTTCCCCGCATGATCTGCTTCAGTATTCGGTGCCCTGGCACCAACGGATTGGTCCGTAGCGCGGTGTCCGCGCCGGGCTGGCTCGGCTGCCGAGATGGCGTAGTCGAACTTGGCCCCAGCCCAACTCGCCGCCCAGCAGTTCAGTGGGATGACCTTTGCAGGGCGTAGGCAGACCCGACCTGGGTGCGCCAGCGGATCAGATCCTGCTGCCATCGTTTGACCTGCGCCTTGTCCTGGCTAGAGATGATGTTGTGTTTCTCACCGGGATCCACCGACAGGTCGAAGACTTCGTCCGGGCGGTTGCCGAAATGATGGATGTACTTCTTGTCGCCTTCAAGGTAGGCAAGGCAACGGTTCTCCATGAAGCAGGAGACCCGCAACGGTGTGGGTCGCGCGCTGAGCAGCGAGCTGGCGTGGTATTTCCCGCCGGCGATCCGATACCCCAGCAGGTCGGCGATGGTCGGCAGCACCGACATGTTCTGTACCGGAGTTTGCAGATGCTGGCCGCCGCGGAACCGCTGTGGATCGTGCACAATGAGCGGAATCTTGATGCCCTCGTTGTAGATCGTGTTGTCATGCTGAGACAGGCCATGCTCCCCGAAGCCCTCGCCGTGATCAGCCATCACCACAAAGATGGTGTCGTCGTACAGACCCATTCTCTTGAACTGTTCGAACACCCGCTGCACGAACCGATCGGTGTAGCGGATGGTGTTCAGATAGCCATTGACCATCGGATCACCCGACAGCTGCTCGGCGGGGAACCCGGCGGGAACCTGGTAATCGTGATGACTGGTCACCGTCAGGTAGGTCAGCAGGAAGGGACTGGCAGAGTTCTTCTGAATCCACTTCTTGCTCGGGTCCAGCATGATGTCATCTTCGTAGCCGAAGTAGTTGGCCCGGCTGTACCCGGACTTCGGCAGCACGTTCACTGGGAAGAAGTCGTCGTAGCCGAAGTTGTCGACCAGGTCCTTGCGCCGCTCGAACTCCCCCACTGCCGACTGGAAGAACGCACTCCGGTAGCCCTGCTGCTTCAGCAGCGTGGGCAGGCATTTCGCGGGCAAAGCATCCGGTTCGGACTCGGTCATCTTGGTGTCCAGTGGCGGCTCTATCCCGCAGTTGCCGGCGGTGAGCGACTTGGACGTGTGTGGTAGGACGGCATAGGCGTTGTCGGCCACCAGGCTGTTCTTGGCCAGCTTGGCCAAGAACG
>JBBSQO010000260.1:0-4098 GCA_038244025.1 Propionibacteriales bacterium | reverse complement strand
TTATCGACGAGGAGGGCAAGGTCCTTTGTCATCTTGCCGCTCTCGACGGTCTCGACGCAGACGCTCTCGAGGGCCTCGGCGAACCCGGTCACCTCCGGGGTGTTGTCGAGCTTGCCGCGGTGCTTGAGCCCGCCGGTCCAGGCGAAGATCGAGGCAATCGGGTTGGTCGAGGTTGGTTTTCCCTGCTGGTGCTGGCGGAAGTGCCGGGTGACGGTGCCGTGGGCAGCCTCGGCCTCGACGGTCTGGCCGTCCGGCGTCATCAGTACCGAGGTCATCAGGCCGAGTGAACCGAAGCCCTGGGCCACGGTGTCGGACTGCACGTCACCGTCGTAGTTCTTGCAGGCCCAGACGTAGCCGCCCTCCCACTTCATCGCAGCCGCCACCATGTCGTCGATCAGCCGGTGCTCATAGGTCAGCCCCGCCTTCTCGAAGTCGGCCCGGTAATCGGCCTCGAAAATCGCGGCGAAAATGTCCTTGAAGGCACCATCGTAGGCCTTCAGGATGGTGTTCTTGGTGGACAGGTAAACTGGATACTTACGTTGCAGGCCGTACTTGAAGGTCGCGTGGGCGAAGTCCTCGATCGACTTGTTGAAGTTGTACATCCCCATCGCCACTCCGCCGTCGGCGCCGTAGTTGGCCACCACGTGCTGAATTGGCTCGGAGCCATCTGCAGGCGTGAACGTGATGGTCAGCTCGCCGGCGCCGATGACCTTGAAGTTGGTTGCCTTGTACTGGTCGGCATGAGCATGTCGGCCGATGATGATCGGCTTTGTCCAGCCAGGCACCAGTCGTGGGACATTGGAGATGATAATCGGCTCCCGGAAAACCACACCGCCAAGAATGTTGCGAATGGTGCCGTTCGGTGACGACCACATGTGCTTCAGCCCAAACTCCTCCACCCGAGCCTCGTCGGGGGTGATGGTGGCGCACTTGACTCCGACCCCGTGCTCCTTGATCGCGTTGGCCGCATCAACGGTGATCTGGTCATCGCTGGCATCGCGACTCTCGATGCCCAGGTCGTAGTAGTCCAGGTTGACGTCCAGGTACGGGTGAATCAGCCGGTCCTTGATGAACTGCCAGATGACGTGCGTCATCTCGTCACCGTCGAGTTCGACGACCGTGCCTTCGACCTTGATCTTCGCCATCAGTGCGAGCCTTCCCAGTCTGGTTCAGAGCCACATTATGTTGATATCAAGATATCTGACTCATTTTCATACGGCCACTTCGCCCCCAACCCCGCCGACCCGTCACTTCTTCACCGACACGCCGCCAATACTGAGGAGAATGTGACGGGTCAACTGGGTTGGGTGGCGTCAATGATCAGGTCGACCCGGTTCTGGGGAGCCTGCGCGGCCACGTACGCGTCCTCACTGGGCATCCAGTCGGTCAACCAGCGATCCATCATCGTCTCACCATCCCGCGCCCGCGCTCGTTGCAGCCGCAGCTCGGCCGGGGCATCCAGCCAGACCGTGAAGTCCCAATGAATACCCAGCCGGACATCGGTCGAGGAGACCCCTTCCACAATGATCGGCACCCCGGTGGGAACATCGACCCATTCGGCTCCGGCATTCCTAGCCCAGTCCCAGCGCTGGTAACGCCCCGGCCGGCCGGCGCTGATTGGCCGCACCACCTGGTCAACAAAGCGTCGCCGTTCCCAGCCGGGCAGGTCCGGTCGGGCAAAGTCGTCAATGCGGATGATTTCGGCGCCCGGCAGATCTCGGGCCAGCTGATCGGCGAACGTGGACTTCCCGGATGCACCCATCCCATCGATGCCAATCCAGGCAGTCCGGCGCAGTCCCCGAGTCGCCGCACAGGTGATCCGCAGACCCGCTGCCACCGTGACGGCCACCGCCGCACCTCCGCCTCCCTCGTCACTGATCGTAGTGGTCGCTGCCCGTATTGGTCACTGCCCGTAGTGTGGCCCGTACAACGACTCGCCAACCTTAGGGGATGACACCGTGAGTACTGGACCCGTGAATACTGGACCCGTCAAGATCGCCGTTACCGGCGCTGCCGGCCAGATCTGCTACAGCCTGCTGTTCCGGATCGCCAGTGGCTCCCTGCTCGGCAAGGACCAGCCGGTCGAGCTGCGCCTGCTGGAGATCACCCCGGCCCTGAAGGCACTGGAGGGCGTGGTGATGGAGCTGGACGACTGCGCTTTCCCACTGCTGAGCAAGGTCGAGATCGGCGATGACGCGGGCATGATCTTCGACGGAGTCAATCTCGCGATGCTGGTCGGCGCCCGGCCCCGCAGCAAGGGGATGGAGCGCGCCGACCTGCTCGAAGCCAACGGTGCCATCTTCACCGCCCAGGGCAAGGCTCTCAACGATCATGCCGCCGATGACGTCAAGGTGCTGATCACCGGCAACCCGGCCAATACCAATGCGCTGATTGCCAAGAGCAACGCACCCGACATCCCGGCAACACGCTTCAATGCCCTGACCCGGCTGGACCACAACCGCGCCATCGCTCAAACAGCGGCCAAGGCCGGCGTCACCGTCACAGACGTGACTCAGATGACGATTTGGGGCAACCACTCCGCCACCCAGTACCCGGACCTCTTCCACGCAAAGATCAACGGACAGAACGCCGCCCAGGTGATTGACGACCAGTCCTGGCTGGAAAGCGACTTCCTGCCGACCGTGCAGAAGCGCGGTGCGGCGATCATCGAAGCCCGCGGCGCCTCCTCTGCCGCCAGTGCAGCCAATGCGACCATTGACCATATGCGCGACTGGGTTCAGGGCACCCGCGACGGTGACTGGGTTTCCATGTCGGTGCCATCCGATGGCTCCTATGGCGTGCCGGACGGGCTCATCTCCTCTTTTCCCTGCACCGTTGTCGGTGGCGCCTACACCATCGTCAGTGATCTTGAGATCAACGAGTTCTCCCGGGCCAGGATCGATGCCAGTACGGCCGAGCTGTCGGAGGAACGCGATGCCGTGAAGTCCCTTGGTCTGATCTCCTGACTGCCGAGCGGATCATGGTCTCCTGCTCACCACTGCACCGCCCGTTCCAGCAAGGTGGCGGCCATGAGTGGCCCTGACTCCTGGTCGTCGTCGTATCAGGGCAATGATCACGGGGAACACTCGCTGGGCGCTGGCCAGGAAGGCCAGCAACCACCCGCTCCACCGCCACCCGGCTCCGAGCCGCCCTATGGTGACGCACCTTATGGGCCCAGTCCCTACCCGCCGAGCCCTTACCCACCCAATGCGCACGGGCCCAGTCCTTACCCACCCAATCCGTACGGACCCAGTTCGTATGGGGCCCTGCCGCCACAAACGGCCAACCCGCAGAACCCCTATCTACCGGTGAGTTACGGCTACGGTTATGGCGCTCCGCCGCCGAAGCACTCCGGTGCAGTGACCGCAATGTGGTTGTCGCTGGGATCTCTGACAGCATTCGCATGTCTTATCCCGATCCTGCTGGCACCGGCCGGCTGGATTGTCGGCGCCCGAGCCCGGCGGGCCATCGACGCGGCGCCGGAGCAGTGGAGCGGCCGTACCGAGGCCACCGTCGGCATCATCGTGGGAATGGTGATGACAATCCTGCTGCTGATCGGCGTCATCGGCCTGATCAGCTTCATCGCCGTCACCTCCGGCAGTGCCGGAACTGGCTAGCCCGCTCCGGAGACGACAAGTGACCGCCCGATGCGGAACACTGGGAGACATGAATGCGCATGATGGCGGGCAGTCCGGCACGGGGAGCTGGCAATCGGGCGACTGGTGGCCGGGCGAGTGGCAGCCACCAGAATGGTCCGCCACCAACGACAGCTCGTCGTTGAACAGTTCCAGCCTCGACGACAGTCAGGCGTACGACCGACAGGACAAGAGTCAGGGCGGCAACGGCGGCCCCAACCCGTTCAGCCGCGAGGGTTCCAGTCCCGGCGATGCCTTGGGATCCTCCCCGGCGGACCAGTCGCCCACCATCCCCCAAGCCAACCCTACGACCGGATCTGCCACACCGACCGGCTCCGCGTCCTCGGCAGGCTCCAACAGTTCGGGAGGCTCCTACAGTTCGGGAGGCTCCAACAGTTCGGGAGGCTCCAACAGTTCGGGAGGCTCCAACAGTTCGGGAGGCTCCAACAGTTCGGGAGGCTCC
>JBBSQO010000259.1:0-4105 GCA_038244025.1 Propionibacteriales bacterium | reverse complement strand
CGATGATGAGACCATCGGCACCGGCGCGACGATGGCCAAGTATGTCTCACAGGGAGCAGCGGTCACCTTGGTGACCTGCACCCTGGGGGAAGAGGGCGAGGTGCTGGTAGAGGAGCTGGCGCACCTGGCCTCGGATCGAGACGATTCCCTCGCACCGCATCGGATCGGCGAGCTGGATGCCGCCATGGCCGAGCTGGGCGTCACCGACTATCTGCGGCTGGGCGGCGACTTCCGGTTCCGCGACTCCGGGATGGTCTATGACGAGCGCGGGATGGCCACGGCCGGCAACAACCTGCGCGACGACTCCTTCTGGCGGGCCGACCTGCTGGTGGCAGCCAACGAGCTGGTGCCGGTGATCCGGTCCCGCAAGCCTCAGGTGCTGACCTGTTATGACGAGTACGGCAGCTATGGCCACCCCGACCACGTCCAGGCACACCGGGTGGCCATGTACGCTGCTCAGCTGGCCGCCGTGGCCTCCTACCGACCAGACCTGGGTGAACCATGGACCGTCAGCCGGGTGCTCTGGCAGGCGATGAGTGAGAGCTGGATGCGCGACGGCCTGCGGGCCCTGCGCGCTGCCGGGGACACCACCAGCTGGGGCGGCATCGATGCCGAGGGCCCGATGCCCCCGATGGTGGTGCCGGACGAGGCGATCTCGGCCAAGATCGATGGCACCCGCTGGGTGGGCCGGAAGCTGGCTGCGATGCGGGCCCACGCCACCCAGATCAAGTTCGATGGTCACTTCTTTGCCCTGGCCGACCAGCTCGGTGACCAGGTGTGGTCAAACGAGTACTACCGGCTGGCCGGCGGGGTGCCGTTCCCGGACGGCCAGGAATGGGCCGATGACCTCTTTGCCGGACTGCAGTGAGGTGACTGGTACCAACTGCGCAGCTCGTAGCGGCCAGCGGAAGATCCCGGGGGGCCTGACTAACTCCGGGGACCTGACGGACGCCGATGAGTTGGCGGGCCCCGATGAGCTGGCGGGCCCCGATGAGCTGGCGGGCCCCGATGAGCTGGCGGGAGACCTGAGGGCGGTGATGTCCCGCTTCGCCTCCGGGGTCACGGTGGTGACGACCCGCTGGCAGCAGCGGTTTCATGCCCTGACAGCGACGGCCTTCTGCTCGGTGTCGCTGGAACCGCCGCTGGTGCTGGTTTCGGTCGGCAAGACGAGCCGGTTCCATCCCGCGGTGACCGGGGCCGGGTGCTGGGCCGTCTCATTGCTGTCGGAAAGCCAGAGCGATGTCGCTCGCCATTTCGCCAACTCTGGCCGCGATCTTGAGAGCCAGTTTGCCGAGGTGCCGTACACCCTGGGCCGGTACTCGGCCGCACCGCTGCTGGCCGGCGCGCTGGGTTGGCTGGACTGCCGTACCTGGGCCCACTATGACGGTGGTGACCACACGATCATCGTTGGCGAGGTGCTGCAGGCAACCCACGCACCGGGTGATTCGGCCGCACTCACGTACTATCGGGAGGCGTACAACGACGCCACCGGCACCGAGCTGGCCTGACAGACCATCATCATGTGAGGAATCTACGTGGATGATCATCCAGCAGACGAGTCTCTCGTCGACACCCACATGACCGGGCCCGGTCGGCCGGATGAGCGCCCACCAAGGGGACATCCGGGACGGCTGGTCGGCCTCGGGATCGGTGTGCTGCTGATCATTCTCGCCGGTATGTACGCGACCGGTTACCTGCTGGCCGGTGACAAGCTGCCTAAGAACGCCGAGGTCGGCGGGATAGCCATCGGCGGGATGGACCGGGCCGCGGCGATCGACATCCTGACCGGCAGGCTGCGGCCGGCCGCCGAGAGGCCGATCACGGTGATCATCGACAAGAAGGAGCATGTGATCAAGCCGGCCTCGGCCGGTCTAACGGTGGATTATGCCAACAGCGTTGACCAGGCCGGCGCCGGCCGGAGCATCGACCCGCGACACATCTGGACGGTGCTGACCGGCGGATCGTCGATGGCCCCGGTTACCCACGTCGACAAGGCAAAGCTCAGGGTTGCGGTCGCCGCGATGGCGAAGAAGTCCGACCAGGAAGCCAAGAACGCCACCCTCGCCTTCAAGGGCGCCAAGCTCTCCACGACCGGCGGCCGGGACGCGGTGACCCTGGACCAGCCAGCCGCGGTGAAGTCGCTGCGGAAGAGCTACCTGGTCTCCAACCAGGTCGGCCTCAAGACTGACGTATCCGAGCCCGACATCACCAACGCCGAGGTCGACCAGCTGAGCAAGGACTTCGCCCGGCCGGCGGTCGCCGCTCCGATCAAGATCAAGGCCTCAGGCGCGGGCTCCTTCGAGATCAACCCGACCATGATCGGCAACTCGGTCTCGTTCCCGTCAGCACAGGGAAAACTGGCCTGGCGGCTGGACGCGACGAAGCTGCGCGAGCAGGCCAACGGCGTGATTAAGAGCCTGGGCTTGAAGGAGCCCAGGGACGCTACCGTACGGCTCTCGGGTGGCAAGCCCGCCCTGGTGCCGGCCCGTAACGGCAAGGACATCAGCGGCGAGAACCTGGCCAAGGCCGTACGGCCGGCCTTGACGAAGAAGGGCGGCGAGCGCGTGGTCCAGGTGCTGGTCACTGACGCCAAGGCTGAGTTCGGTGATGATGGTGCCAAGAAGCTCGGCATCAAGGAGGTGACCGGTAAGTTCACCACGCATTTCCCGTACGCGGAGTACCGTAATGTCAACCTGACCCGGGCCGCGGCCTTGATCAACAACACCGTGCTGAAGCCGGGTGAGACCTTCAGCCTGAACGGGGTCGTCGGTGAGCGGACCAAGGCGAACGGGTTCATCGAGGGCTACATCATCAACAATGGCAAGTTCACCAAGGAGCTCGGTGGCGGGGTATCCCAGAGTGCCACCACCACCTACAACGCCATGTTCTTCGCTGGGCTGAAGGATATCGAGCACCAGCCGCACACGCTCTACATCGACCGCTACCCGGCCGGCCGGGAGGCCACCGTGGCCTGGCCGAACTTGGACCTGAAGTTCCAGAACGACACGAAGTACGGGGTCCTGGTCCAGGCCTCGGTCCACAAGGCCAGCCCCGGCTCGAAGGGCTCCATTACGGTCCGGATGTGGTCGACCAAGACGTACGAGATCAAGAGCGCCGATGCGACCCGCTCGAACTACACCACCGGGACCACGATCTACGATGACTCCGCCGCCTGCGAGGCGCAGGCGCCGGTGCCCGGCTTTGACGCCGACTACTCCCGGACCTTCCTGCGGCACGGCACAAAGGTCAAGACCGAGAAGTTCCACTGGCGTTATGCCCCGACCAACCGAATCGTCTGCGGCTCGAGGTCCTGAATGCCGCGCTTCGGCTCGGGTCGGGGGTCGGTCGTCGATTGTGCCGCAGAGATCGTGTACTCAGCAACCATCGCGCCTCGTTCCTCGGCGCTCCTGCCAGGCCCATCCACGCTTCGTACACGATCTGTGCGGCACAAACCACTCAGTTTGGCCCACTCGACCGCGTCTGTCACCCAGGTGGAAGGAGGTAGCCATAGTCGTGGTGAGGTTTGAAGCCGAGGTGCTGGTAGGCGGCCAAGGCTTCGTTGTTGCCGGCGGCGACCTGGACCTGGATGTTCCGGGCGCCGCGACGGCTGGCCCGGGTAGCCAGGGCTACCACAATCAGGGTCATATTGCCCTGTCTGCGGACTGCGGGGTGCGTCCACAGGCCGGTCAGGCTGGCCCACTCGCCGGCGAGGTGGGCACGGCCCAGCGCGATGATGCCGTCCGGACCGGCCAGGCTGGCAAAGACGCACTGGGCCGGGGGACCGGCGAGAATTCTGGCCGCCGCCTGCGGGGCAATCTGCATCCTGGGATGTGCGGCGCGGAAGGCGGCCAGCCAGCCGTCGGACAGCTCAGTGAGCAGCTCGACCCGCTGGTCTGCTGACCGATCAGCCAGCAGGTCGCTGAGCCGCATCACCAGTACCTGGGCGCTGCCCGGCCCGTCCGACCATCTCAGGGAGCGTAACGCGGCTTCGGGCTCGGAGTCGCGAATCACCCGCGCCTTCGGCGGGATTTGGTGCTGGGCGGAGAAGTCGAGGATTCGTTCCGCGGCGGCGGCCTGCTCACACCCCGGCGACCCGACGGCCAGG
>JBBSQO010000258.1:0-4120 GCA_038244025.1 Propionibacteriales bacterium | reverse complement strand
GTCGGTCTCGATGGAACCCGGCCAGGAAGCTCTTCCAGTCGACCCCGTCATCCAGGGCCTGGTCATCCGGCTCCTGGTCATCCGGCTCCGACTCATCCGTCACGGCTTGCCTCCCAATGCTCGTGCCACATCCCCACCAATATCGCGAACCAGATGCCCGGGACCAATTGGCTGGCCTGCCACCGCCGAGACCAGGGCAGACATGCCGGGCAGCGCCTCATCGACCGCGCCGGCAGCCGGGAGCCGGGAGTCGACCAGCGGGTTCGAGCGGTCCGGCCACTGCTGGCTGAGCCTGTCCCAGGTACGGGACCAGGCCGCGGAGATCTCCGGCACCGACGGCACCCCGAAGAAGTGACCGACCGGCGCGTGATGGCGCAGCGCCACGATCGGGCTGTCCACATATAACAGGGCCAGCCGTACCCGTGCGTCCAGGTCCCGCCGAAGACCCATCGACGGTCTGGTGACGAAGGAACAGGGGTTGGGACAGGTGTCGCCGACCTCCGGACGCTGGCCGGCAGCGACCGTGTCATGGTTCATGGCACAAACCGACAGCGCGTCACCGAGCCGGGAATGGAAGCGATCCAGGTAGGCGGTGTAGCCAGCAACATCGCCGCTGCAGGCGTTCAGGGACCGTTTGGCGGTTGCTTTGAGAGCGGGCGAGTGCGGGCACGCCGGGTCGTCGGTCCCCCACCGGCAGAGCGGGCCGGAGACGGAATCCACCATCTTCAGTGGGTCACCGCCATGCCCGAGGACGCTCTGCCAGGCCAGCTGCACCAGATACTCCCCAATCAGGTGCGCGACCACGACAACCTGCAGCGGCTCCCGCCGTAACGCCCGCAGCTGCAGGACTTCCAGCATCAACTCATACAGCGGTCGGAGCGAACCCAGCGCCCCACGCCGGGGATCGCGCGGCTCGAGCGGAAATGAGCACTCGGCCAACCGCTCGGCCCAGGGGGCATCAAAATCGGCGGCGATGGTGGCGAAATCCTCGGCATCAAGATCAAGGACGCGCCGCGCCGCGGTGGCCAGATCCCGGGCCTGCCGCAGCCGCTCGGGCCCCTGTCGGTCCGACCCCTGTCCATCAGGCCCCTGTCCATCAGGCCCCTGTCCGTCCGGCCCCGACTGCTCCAGCAGGACGGCCACCGCGTCGTACCAATGCCCACTCAAGAGGGCGGCAACAGGTGCCGAGCCGACCACAATCAGGCCCGGGTGACGAACAGGTGGGTCGCGGCTTCGTTGTCGATCTCGCATCCCGGCGACCCCGCCGCGGTCAGCCGGACACCAAGACCACCCGACTCGACTGTCACCTCGACATCGGGCTTGATCCCGGCCTGCCGCAGGGTGGTCATCATCTGGACATCCTTCTGGATCTCCTCGCTCATCCTCCTGATCACCACTTGGATGGGGGCACCGACAGCGACCGCCAGCGCGTCCTTCAGGTGCTCATTGCCATCCCGGAAGACGTCCGGAGCACCCTCGACCCCGAGCTCCTCAAGACCGGGGATGGGGTTGCCGTACGGAGAGATCTTTGGAGCGTCCAGCAGATCCAGCAACCGGCGCTCGACATGATCGGAGATGACATGCTCCCAGCGACAGGCCTCCTCATGCACCAACGCCCAGTCCAGCCCGATGACATCGATCAGCAACCGTTCGGCCAGCCGGTGCTTGCGCATCACCCGGGTGGCCAGCATCCGGCCCTCGTCGGTCAGTTCGAGATGGCGGTCACCGAGCACGGTCACGAGCCCGTCCCTTTCCATCCGCGCAACCGTCTGGGACACCGTGGGGCCGCTCTGATGGAGACGCTCGGCAATCCGGGCCCGGAGTGGGACGATGCCCTCCTCCTCGAGCTCGAAGATGGTCCGAAGGTACATCTCGGTGGTGTCAATCAGATCACTCACGTTTGCCCATTCTCCCTGTTCTCACCAGTCCGGCTGTTCTCACCAGTCCAGCTGTTTTCACCAGTCCGGCTGTTCTCACCAGTCCGGCTGTTCTCACCAGTCCGGCCGTGCTGGCACCTCCGCCTTTTCGCGCTCCGGACGCGCACCGCGCCGACCGAGGTTGAGGCAAGACTAGAACATCGGGCCACGGTTAGCTGTCGATGCCCACATCGCTGGCCGGGTGGGCTGGAAGTCGCTGCGCTCCTCGTTCTCTACCGAGCTGGGTCGCGGAGCAGGGTGAGGAGTCTGTGCACCTCGCCGGCCACCGCGGTCCGGGCCGGGCCGAGGTACTTGCGGGTGTCCACCAGGGCGGGATCGGCGCGGAGTACGTCCCGGACCACGTCGGTGAAGACCTTGTTCAGATGGGTGGCCATATTGATCTTGGTCATCCCGGCGCGGACCGCTCGGACGATCTCGCCGTCCGGCACTCCCGAGGAGCCATGCAGCACCAGCGGTACCGGCACCGCCGCCTTCAGCTGTCCGATCAGGTCCAGATCAAGCGTGGTCCGGCGTTCGGTCATGGCATGGGACGAACCGACGGCAACAGCCAACGCGTCGATGCCGGTGTCCTGGACGAAGGCGGCCGCGTCGTCTGGGTGGGGGCGCGCACCCGGGGCGTGAACGCCGTCCTTGCCGCCCACCTCTCCCAGCTCGGCCTCCACATTGACGCCGGCGGCGTGACAGTCAGCTACCACCTGGGCGGTCGCCGCCACATTGGCGTCGTAGTCCAGCGCACTTCCGTCGTACATCACCGAGCCGAACCCGAGCCGTACGGCTTCGGCTACCAGATCGATGCGGGTGGCATGGTCCAGGTGCACCACCACCTCAATCGAGGCCGACCGGGCAATCGACAGGGTTGCCAGTCCGATCGGCTCCAGCGCAGAGTGGTAGGCAACAGCATTCTCTGAAATTTGCAGGACGACCGGCGCGGCTGCCGCCTCTGCACCAGCGACCAGCGCTTCGGCATGCTCGATGCTGATCACGTTGAAGGCGCCCACTGCCACGCCGGCCCTGCTGGCCGGCTCCAGCAGATCGACCAAACTGGCCAGTGTCATCTGTCCGCCACCCAACTTCCGCCGGACAGCACCCGCCGCAGCTCTCCTTGATCATCTGTGACAACGAGATCCGCCCGGGCACCGACCTCGATCCGGCCGGCGCACTCGATCCCGTGCCAGCCGGCGGGAGTTGCCGAGGCCATCCGGGATGCCTGTGGAATGGAGCACCCCACCTCACGAACCACGTAACCGAAGGCTGCGGCCATGGTCAGGGTCGAACCGGCAATGGATCCCTGGCTGCCATCGGGGGTCGCCAGTCGGGCGACTCCGTGCTGCACGGTCACCGCCAGGCCACCGATCCGGTAGCTGCCATCAGCCATCCCGGTCGCAGCCATCGCGTCAGTGATCAGAGCTACCCGCCCCGGACCGGCGGCGGCGATGGCCATCGCCAGCACATCGCGATGCAGATGGGTACCATCACAGATGAGCTCGACCAGCACCCGAGGGTCGGTAAGCAGCAGCGGCACCGGACCGGGCTGGCGGTGGTGAATGGGGCGCATCGCGTTGAACAGATGCGTGACCACACTGGCGCCAGCGTCCAGCGCCGCCGAGGTCGCCGCCTCATCAGCATCCGTGTGGCCGATCGCGACTCGTACGCCCTCAGCCACCAGGCGCTCAATGGCCGGCCCGGCACCGGGCAGCTCCGGCGCCATGGTGATCATGGAAATGTGTCCCTGACCGGCGGCGAGCAGCCGGTCGATGACCTCGGGAGCCGGAGATCGCAACAACCGGGGATCATGCGCGCCGCAGCGAGCCGCCGACAGAAACGGCCCCTCCAGATGAATACCGGCGAGTTCACCTTCCTCGACGAGCTGGCCCAGCGTTTCGAGCTGGTCACAGAGCACCTCGAGCTCGGCGGTGACCAGACTGGCCAGCATTGACGTACTGCCATGGGAGCGATGAAACGCGACCACCCGGCGGGCCTCCGCCAAATTTGTGGTCGAGAAGTCGGCCCCACCGCCGGCGTGGACATGGGTGTCCACAAACCCCGGCAGCACCCAGCCGGGCAGGTCGACCGGCGCAGTTTCAGCATCGGGGTCATCATCGGGGCCACCACCGGTCGCGACCACTTCTCCGGCCGACTGAATCGTGCTGATGACGCCATCGACGATGGTGATGACCGCACCG
>JBBSQO010000257.1:0-4131 GCA_038244025.1 Propionibacteriales bacterium | reverse complement strand
GTGGTGCCGAGCATGTCGAACAGCACCACCTCGTCCAGCCGGTTCAAGAACTCGGGCTTGAACGAGCTCCGCACCACGCCCATCACCGCGTCCCGCTTCAGCTCCGGGTCGAGATTCTGGTCGGCCAGGAACTGCGATCCCAGGTTGGAGGTCAAATTCAAGATCACATTGCGGAAGTCGACGGTACGGCCCTGGCCGTCGGTCAGCCGGCCGTCGTCGAGCACCTGCAGCAGGATGTCGAAGACCTCCGGATGGGCCTTCTCGACCTCGTCCAGCAACACCACGCCGTACGGCCGGCGGCGAACAGCCTCGGTGAGCTGGCCGCCCTCCTCATAGCCGATGTAGCCCGGAGGTGCACCGACCAACCGGGCCACCGAGTGCTTCTCGCCGTACTCGCTCATGTCGATCCGCACCATGGCGTGATCGTCGTCAAAGAGGAACTCCGCCAGCGACTTGGCCAGCTCGGTCTTGCCGACGCCGGTAGGTCCGAGGAAGAGGAACGAGCCCGTTGGCCGGTTGGGATCGGAGATGCCGGCCCTGGACCGGCGGACCGCGTCGGAGACGGCCTTGACCGCTGGCCGCTGCCCGATCAGCCGTTCACCGAGCCGGTCCTCCATGGTGAGCAGCTTCTCGCTCTCGCCCTGCAGCAGCCGGCCGACCGGGATGCCGGTCCAGTTGGCGACCACCTCGGCGATGTCTTGCGGACCCACCTGTTCGGACACCATCGACTCGGCCTGCACCTGGGACTCGGCCACATCGGCCCGCTTCAGCTGCAGCTCCAGGGCAGGGATCTCGCCATAGAGCAGCTCGCTGGCCCGGCCAAGATCTCCTTCACGCTGGGCCCGCTCTGCCTCACCGCGCAGCACGTCGATCTGCTCCTTGAGATCGCCGACTCGGTTCAGGCTCTGCTTCTCGGTCTCCCAGCGGGCCTCCAGGCCACGGAGCTCTTCTTGGGTGTCGGCCAGTTCGGCCTCCAGTCGGCCGAGTCGCTCCTGGCTGGCCGGGTCCTTCTCCTTGGCCAGCGCCAGCTTCTCCATCGTCATCCGGTCCACCTGGCGGCGCAGCTGGTCAATCTCCTCCGGTGAGGAGTCGATCTCCATCCGCAGCCGGGAACCAGCCTCATCAACCAGGTCGATGGCCTTGTCCGGCAGCTGCCGGGAGGTGATGTAGCGGTTGGACAGGCTGGCCGCGGCGACCAGCGCCGCGTCGGTGATGGCCACCTTGTGATGGGCCTCATAACGTTCCCGCAGGCCCCGCAGGATGGCAATCGTGTCCTCCACCGTCGGCTCGCCGACGAAGACCTGCTGGAACCGCCGCTCCAGCGCCGGGTCCTTCTCGATCCGCTCGCGGTACTCGTCCAGCGTGGTGGCACCGATCATCCGCAGCTCGCCGCGGGCCAGCATCGGCTTCAGCATGTTGCCGGCATCCATCGCACCCTCACCGGTCGCGCCGGCACCGACCACGGTGTGCAGCTCATCGATGAAGGTGACGATCTGGCCCTCGGCATCGCGGATCTCGGTCAGTACGGCCTTGAGCCGTTCCTCGAACTCGCCGCGGAACTTCGCCCCGGCGACCATCGCGCTCAGGTCCAGCGACACCAGCCGACGACCCTTGAGGGAGTCCGGCACGTCCCCGGCCACCAGCCGCTGGGCCAGGCCCTCGACCACGGCGGTCTTCCCGACACCGGGGTCGCCGATCAGTACCGGGTTGTTCTTGGTCCGGCGGGCCAGCACCTGGACCACCCGGCGGATCTCAGTGTCCCGGCCGATGACCGGGTCGAGGCGGCCCTCTCGGGCCCGTTCGGTGAGGTCGAGCCCATACTGGTCGAGCGCGGATGAGGTGCCCTCGGATTCCGCACTGGTGACCCGCTTGCCGCCGCGGGACTCGTTGAAGGCCTTGGTTAGCTGGTCGCTGGTGACACCCAGATCAGTGAGGATCGCCCTCGCATCGGACTGCACCGCGGCCAGCGAGATCAGCAGGTGTTCGGTGGCGACAAAGGAGTCGCCGAGCTGCTCGGCGCGGGTCTCGGCGTCGGCCAGCACCCGGGCCAGCGCGCCGGACAGAGCGGGCTGGGAGACCGATGAGCCGGTCGCCGAGGGGAGCTTGGCGATGGCACCCTGCGCGGCGGCGTCGACCACGGCCGGGTCGGCGCCGACAGCGGTCAACAGTGGCGCCACCGTGTTGCCGGGAACCATCAGCAGCCCATGCAGCAGGTGTGACGGCTCGGCGTTCGGGTTGCCGGCGGTCAGTGCGTTGCGGAGGGCGGCCGAGACGGCGTCGCGGCTCTTGGCGGTGAGCTTTTGTGCTTCCATGTCTGTGCTCCTTAGTGCGAAATGCTGCCGACCGCGGAAATCAGCGACCGGGTAGTGCCTTGCGTTCCGACCAGACTGCTCGGGTACGCCGGGCTAGGTGGACGCTGCCGAGCGGGTCGGCGGTGAAGACGCGGGATGCCGGTGGCGCGGCCCGGCTGGCGGTCAGCATGCTGGCCAGGTCGGCGACCTGACGACGGAGACCCTCGAGCTCTTGTTCGAGTTCGAGGATGCGGCGGATGCCTTCGAGGTTGATGCCCTCGTCCTGGGAGAGCCGCTGGACCAGCCGCAGCTTGATCACGTCCCGAGGCGAGTACCGGCGGCCGCGGCCGGATGTGCGCCGCGGCGAGACCAGCCCCATCCGGTCATAGGTGCGCAACGTCTGGGGGTGCATGCCGGCCAGCTGGGCCGCCACCGAGATGACAAAGATCGGTGCGTCCTTGTCGATCACCTCCGGCAGTGCGCCCGCGGTGGCCGGGCCCTGGTCGGACGGGCCAAGATCGGAGGATCCAAAAGCGGACGGGCCAAGATCGGACGGGCCAAGATGGGACGGCATGGCTGACATCAGCTCGATCCAGCCGTGAACAGCCGCGCCCTCAGGTTCACCGTGCCCATCGCCTGGGCATAGTTGGACAGCGCCTGCTTGGCGTCATCACTCAGCTGGCCGGGGACGGTCACCTCAATCGTCACCAGCAGGTCACCCCGACTGCCATCCCGTCGCGAGACACCCCGGCCGCGGACCCGGAGGGTACGGCCATTGGGCGTACCGGCTGCCAGCCTCAGCTTGACCGCAGGGCCGCCCAGCGTCGGCACCTCGATAGTGGCCCCGAGGGCAGCCTCGGTGAAGGTAACCGGCGCAGTCAGCGTGAGGTTGTCCCCCTTGCGGCCGAAGACGGGGTGCGGCCGGACGTGGACGACGACGTAAAGATCGCCGGCGGCGCCGCCGTTCTCACCGGCGCTGCCCTTGCCCTTCAACCGGATCCGTTGTTTGTCTGTCACCCCGGCCGGGATCCGTACCTGCATGGTCTTGGTGGACTTGCCCCGGCCGGAACCGTGACAGACCGGGCAGGGGTCGTCGACCACCATGCCCCGGCCGCGGCAGTCCCGGCAGGGCTCGGTGACGGCAAAGACGCCACCGGAGGTGGAGGTCTGCATCCCGCTACCCTGACAGGTCGGGCAGACATGCGGCATGGTGCCGGCCTTGGCGCCAGTGCCGTGGCATTGCGCGCACGGAGCATCGGACACCATCTGCATGGCGACCGTGACCCCGTCGACCGCGTCGACAAAATCGACGGTGACCTCGCCCTCGACATCACTGCCCCGGCGGGGGCCGCGCGACGAGCTGGTGCGGGTCCGGGTGCCGCCACCGCCGAACAGCCCGCCGAACAGGTCGGAGAAGTTGTTGTCACCGGCCTGCGATGGCGATGTGCGGAACAGGTCATCCATTGAGCTGGTTCCGCTGCTGCTGCCGCCGCGCGGGAACCGGAAGCCGCCGCCCCCGAAGAGTGAGCGCGCCTCGTCGTACTCCTTGCGCTTGGCGGTTTTCGACAGGACGTCGTTGGCCTCCGACACCTCCTTGAAGCGCTTCTCCGCTTCGGCATTGCCGGGGTTCTGGTCCGGGTGGTTGGCCCTGGCCAGCTTGCGGTAGGCCTTCTTGATCTCTTCCGGTTTGGCGTCCTTGGAGACGCCGAGGACCTTGTAGTAGTCCTTCTCGATCCAGTCCTTGGTGCTCACGGCGCCTCCCTTCCTCTGCTAGTTGCCGCCACCCGGCTGTTGGTCAGCCGGCTGCTGCCGCGACGAGTCGTCAATCGGCTCGGTCGCG
>JBBSQO010000256.1:0-4137 GCA_038244025.1 Propionibacteriales bacterium | reverse complement strand
GGCGGCGATCAGTCCGATGGACAAGAACCCGGCCGCCACCAGCATCGCGACCCGGGTCGAGTCACTGAACGCGTCGGCAAGGGCGTTGACTACTTGGGGCCATAGGTCGCCGAGCTGACCGGAGGTCCCCTGTTCGCGCAGGCCGGAAATCGTCCCGCCTCCAGAGGCCCGGGTGGTGCCGGCCAGTTGGTCAGCCAGCTTGCCGGTCAGCCCGGCTACCTTGGCCAGACTGTTCGGCAGCGTGCTGGCCAGCGAGATCGACAACACGGTGCCAAGCAGCGCGGTGCCGAGTGCGGCGCCGAGCTGGCGCACGGTGCTCTGGGTTGCCGACCCCTGACCGGACTGCTCGGTCGGGATGTCCCGCAGTACGGTGCCGGTCAGCTGAGCCGATGCCAACCCGAGGCCGGCACCATAGATGGACAGCAGCGGCGCAATCAGCAACGGTGACAACGTACGGCCGGCCACCAGGGCCACGATTACCACGCCGACCACTTCCAGCCCGAGCCCGAGCGTCACCACCCCGGTCGGTCCGAACCGGTCGGCCAGGTGCCGGGCGGCAGCACCGGACAGAAAGGCCCCGGCAGCCATCGCCGCCAGCACGAACCCCGCTTGCAGGGTGCTCAGCCCCAGCACATTGACCAGGAACAGCGGTAGCACGAAGAGCAGCCCGAACTCGCCGATGGCCGCCATCAGTGCCGTGGTATTGCCCCAGCTGAAGGTGCGGATCCGGAAGAGGCTGAGATCGAGAATGGCTGACCGGTGAACCCGGGCGCGGTGCCGTTCCCACCCCAGAAAGGCGGTCAGGGCCAGCAAACCAACGACAATGCACACCGGCACCACCGAGATAGGCGCGCCGGCGGGCCAGTGCCTGCCGAACAACGAAAGCTCTTCGTTGGGTGCCCACCAACCCAGCTGGGCACCCTCGACCAGGGCGAAGATCAGTGCACCAAATCCAAGGGCACTCAGCAGCAAGCCGCTCACATCCAGGCCCGGCAGCTCGTTGCGGGCTCGAGTCTCCGGAACGATCAACAGCGCGCCGGCAATCACCAGCACACCGATCGGCAGGTTGACCCAGAAGATCCACGGCCAGCTGAACGAGGTTGTCAACCAGCCGCCTAGCAGCGGACCGATCGCGGCCATGCCCGAGATCACCGATCCCCAGACGGCAAAGGCAATGACCCGGTCCCGGCCGCGGAAGGTGGCATTGACGCTGGAGAGGGTGGAGGGCAGCACAAGGGCGCCGCCGATGCCCTGGATGAAGCGGGCGAAGATCAACAATTCCGAGGAACGGGCCGATGCCGCGAGCAGGCTGCCACCGACGAAAACGATCACGCCGACGATGAACAGCCGACGACGTCCCAGCCGGTCACCCAGCCGGCCAGTGGTGAGCAGCAGTGCAGCGAAGATCACCGAATAGATGCTGTTGACCCATTGAGCCTGGGTCAGGTCGAGGCCAAGATCAGAGATGATCGTGGGCAACGCGACCCCGACGATGGTGCCGTCGATCACGATCATCGACAGTCCAAGAGCCAGCACTCCCAGACCGGCCCACTTGCACCAGCCCTTTTCTTCCTGGCCAGCTGTCGTGTCACTGCTTGCCACCGTGGTCTCGACAAGCTCGACCGGCGTGCTGGAGGGCTCGCCGGCTTCGTTCGCCCTTTTGTCTTGGTATCTTCTCGCCGTTGTCATCGGATCTGGGCTGCTCCTGTTCGCTCTTGATCTCAGCCTAGGAACTGGCGATCTGACGAACATCAATCAATCGGTTGATGTGGCCAGCGTTCAGGCTGATGGCAAAGGAGCCGAGCCAATGCGAGTTGCCGGGCGCCGCCGGGCCGGGACCCGACCGGGCGGCTGGGTGGGTCGCTGATGCATCGGCGCCGGGGCAGGAGGCCGTACCACCGGCTCGTCGATGGTGACGGTGATTGGTTCACCATCATGGTTGATGTCCAGCGGCGCACCGTCGATCAGCCGGTAGGACACGGTCGCCGGGGTCACCTCGACCCGCAGCCGTCGTTGCTGGACCGCGATGGTGAACCGGAGCCGGCTGATCTCATCGGGCAGCCGGGGCTGGAAGGTGAGGATGCCGCCGTGGTCACGCATGCCGCCGAACCCGGCCACCAGCGCGATCCAGGAACCGGCCAGGGAGGCGATGTGCAGGCCGTCGCGGGTGTTGTGCTCAAGATTATCGAGATCCATCAAGGTGGCTTCGCCCAGATAGTCGTAGGCGAGCTCCAGGTCGCCAATCTCGGCGGCCAGCACCGCCTGGGTGCAGGCCGACAGTGACGAGTCCCGTACGGTCAGCCGCTCATAGTAGGCGAAGTTACGGGCCTTCTCCTCGTCGGTGAAGGCATCACCGCGCAGGTGCATGGCTAGCACCAGATCAGCTTGCTTGACGACCTGCTTGCGATACAGGTCGAAGTACGGAAAGTGCAGCAGCAGCGGATAATCTTCTGCAGCCGTGGTGGCGAAGTCCCACTCCTGGTGGCTGGTGAACCCTTCGGCCTGCTGATGCACCCCGAGCTCCTCGTCGTAGGGGACGTACATGGCGCCGGCGCCGGCCCGCCAAGCAGCCACCTCATCCTCACCCACACCAAGCTCGGCGGCCCGGTCCGGATAGCGTTCGATAACCTCGGCCGCTCCCCGCAGGTTCTGCTGAGCCATCAGGTTGGTGTAGACATTGTTGTCGGCGACCGCGCTGTACTCGTCCGGGCCGGTGACCCCATCGATGCGGAATCTGCCCTGCCGATCATGATGGCCCAGCGACTGCCAGAGCCGGGCGGTCTGCACCAACAGCTCCACCCCGACGGTTCGCTCGAAGTCGAGGTCCGCGGTGGCCCCGACATAGCGAAGTACGGCGTCGGCGATGTCGGCGCCGACATGGAAGGCGGCCGCGCCGGCCGGCCAGTATCCCGAGCACTCCTCACCGTGAATGGTGCGCCAGGCAAAGGCGGCGCCGGCCAGGCCCTGCTCACGGGCACGTTCCATTGCGATCGGCAAAGTGCTGTGCCGCCAGCGCAGCGCATCAGCGGCCGCACTGGGTGAGGTGTAGGTCAGCACTGGCAGCACGAAGGTCTCGGTGTCCCAGAAGGCGTGCCCGTCATAGCCGCTGCCGGTCAGTCCCTTGGCCGGGATGGCACGGTTCTCGGCGCGGGCACCGGCCTGCAGGACGTGGAACAGCGCAAAGCGAATGGCCTGCTGCAGCTCTGGGTCGCCGTCGATCTCCACATCGGCGCGGTCCCAGAAGTCATCGAGATAGGAGCGCTGCTCGGCCAGCAGCCCTGGCCAACCGGTCTGCAGCGCGCCGGTCAGCGCACCCGACACCTGGTCGCGCACGCCGGGCAGCGACCGCTCAGCTGACCAGCCGTAGGTGACGAACTTGATAAACCGCAGCCGCTGTCCGGGCTCCAGGTTGACGGTCAATGTCACCCGTCCCAGATCCGGATAGCTCTCCGACACCAGCGGCGCATCGGCGGGTTCCTCGATAATGTGGTCCATCGCCGCGGCTATCCGTAACCCGCTACGCCGGGTCCGGTGAACCATCTCGACCCGGCCGTCATGGCACCAATGTTCCTCGGCCAGCAGCGACTCGCCGAGCGCGGTGGCCACCCGAGGATCGTCGGCAGTGCTGGGCAGCGGCTCGTTGGCGACGAGTTCGGACTGCACCACCATCCGCGCCGGCCCATCCAGCGGCTCGACCTCATAACAGATCGCTGCGGTAGCCCGCTGGGTGAAGGACACCATCCGCGACGACGAGACCCGGATCGTCCTTCCAGCGGGAGATGTCCACTCGGCTTGGCGATGCAGGACGCCGGTCTGAAAGTCGAGCCGCCGCTCATGGGAGCGCAGCTCACCGTAGCGAATATCGAACGGTTCATCGTCCACCAGCAGCCGGATCACCTTGCCGTTGGTCACATTGAGGACACTTTGCCCGGTCTCCGGCCACCCGTAGCCCGCCTCGGCGTACGGCTGCGGATGCAGCTCGAAGACCCCGTTGAGATAGCTGCCCGGCAGCCCGTGCGGCTCACCCTCATCAAGGTTCGCACGCCAGCCGATATGCCCGTTGGACAGCGCAAACACCGACTCAGCCTGGGCCAGCACGCCCAGGTCGATGCCGGTGGACCGCAGGCACCAGGGCTC
>JBBSQO010000255.1:0-4176 GCA_038244025.1 Propionibacteriales bacterium | reverse complement strand
GTGGTCAGCAGCGGACAATGCCGCTCCTCGGCCAGTGCGACGTAGAGCCCGTCGAGGACTCGAATCCGTCCCCGCAGGCCAAGCGCGCGGTGCAGATGCGCAGCGGTGGGCAGTACCAGCTCGATCGGCAGCTCACATGCATGATCGAGTGCGGCGTTGGCTCCCTGCTCGGTCAAGTCGCCTGAGCGCAACAGCCTCGCCAGCGCCGATAGCGTTTCGGCGTGCAGGTGGCTCGGCGCACACAGCTGTTGACCGCTCAGCTGATCAAGAAGGTCCGCGCAGCGGCTCCGCCAAGGACAACGTCGACGAGCGCAGATGCGTCCACAACGATCATCTGCCGAACTCGTTACGCACGGTATCCATCAGCGCCGATGTGTCGATCGGATGACGAGTCTGGGGCTCAAGGAGCCGCATCCGCTCGATCCAGTCATCCACACTCGCTTGGCGCAGTGCTGTCTCCGCCGCCTGCTGTGCCAGGGCGGAAAGCGGCAGTGCGTGCTCGCGGACCCGGCGGTAAAGATCGTCGGGAAGGTAAATGCTGACCTTTGGCATACCCCCAATATATCCCCGGTGTGGCCCCGAAAGGTGAGCAGCAGGGCGCCGGTGATGACGGCATGCGCCCGCAATATAGCTATCGGCATGATCACTTAATGATCACCGCAGCCGAATCAGAGCGGCGCGAAAGAATGCCGGCCTGACCCAGACCGAGCTCGCTCACCGGTCCGGAGTGCACCAACCCTTTATCTCAGCGTTCGAGCGCGGCACCTCCACACCGCGTCCCGAATCCTTGGCTCGGCTGCTGGAAGCCACCCAGACCCGGCCGTCAATCGTCCTGGAGCTCCGGCGCGAGGAAGTTCTGCCGGTCGCGGCACGGCACCGTGCCTCAAATGTCCGCGTGTTCGGGTCCGCCGTTCACGGGACCGACGTGCCCGGCAGCGACATCGACCTGCTGGCCGGCTTCGATGCCGAATCCACCCTGCTCGACCTGGTCGGCTTTGCCAATGCCGTGGAAGACATCCTCGACTACCACGTCGACGTCGTCACCGACGACGTCCTGTCCGGCCCGATCGGGAGCGGATCGCCCGGGGAAGCTGTCCCGTTGTGAGCGTGCGGCCAGATCAGCCTGACGAAACCAGCAGCGCCCGTCCGTTTGTCGCGAGGCCCAGCGTTCCAACCGACTGGTCGCTCGAAGGAACTGAGCGGACCGCCAGCCTGATCGCCGACATCGAGAGACTGTCCCGGACGGCCAGGCGGATCGTCTCCCGCGGCTGGGAGACCTTCACCGACAGGTGTGATGACACCCAGTACCTGGCGGCGAAAGCACTCGTCATAGACATCGCCACGGCGGTAGCGGAACTGCCAGAGTCATTCCGGCAACAACATCCCGAGGTGCTTTGGCGAGAGATCATCGGCATCCGCAATAGACAGGCACACACCTATCGCCAGATCAGCAGCGAGATACTCTGGCGGACGCTGTCCTAGGCCATCCCCGACCTGATTGACCAGTTCATCCGCTGAGTTCCGGCTGGGATGGTCAGGAGCCGATGCCGGCCAGCGCCACCGCGAAGCCGCCACCGCGGAGGGTGATCTTGGTGATGCCCGGAATCTGCTGGCTGCCGACGAGCCGGCCGCGGGCGTCATAGCTGCGGACGGTGGCCCGCTGCCCGGCGAACCCGATGGCGGTCCGCTCAGAGCGCCAGGACGATGAGTGCACCAGTTCGGTCCGCCCGTTCTCACCCGTCAGGGTCATCCTGGACACCATCGGCCGTACGATCAGCGCGTCCAGCTGGACCGATCCCCGCCGAGCGCGGACACTGACCTCGGTGCCGGCCGGCGAGACGGCCCGACGTAGCGACTGTGGCAGCAACGCCCCGGGTACCGCACTGATCCCCTGCGCCCCGACCCGGTGACGCAGCACACCGAGCGGGCGGTGGCCCTGCTGCCACACAGTGAGTGACCTGCCGTAGGCCGGCAGCCAGGATACCGGCTCAACCAGCCGAGGCTGGCTGGCGCGGCCCAGCGTGAAGGTGGCCTGCTCCCCCTGCTCGAGCCGCAGATAACTCCCGCCGCTCCACTGTGACTCCCCGGTCCACGCCGATGCCGGGGTCACCACGGTGCCGGTCGTCGTCGTTGCCGACTCCGCCTCGACGATTTTCAGGCCGTCCCGGCTCTGCACCCGGGCCACCTGCTGAGCCCGGTCGCGTACGGCCGGATGTGCGTCCAGGACCAGCATGGACAGCAGACCGTGGATGGTGCTCTCCGCGCCGCTGTTGTGGTTGACCGTGCCGTCGGACTGGACCCCGTCGAAGGTGACGCCGGTGGCCGGGTCATAGACGGGCGCGCCGGATCGGTTGGCCCCGAAGTACCAGGCACCGGCGATGCCGGCCAGGTCCCGCATCCCGGCCAGGTGGCCGACATCGGCGACGGACAGCAGGGACTGCAGCCGCGAGTCCGCGCCGTAGGCGATCTGGGTGGTGTCCACCGGGGTCGGATACCAGGCGTTGTCCGGCCCACCGGCGGTCAGCAGCGTGGTGTCGAAGCTGACCGACTGCCGGATGGCCGGAGCCAGCAGGCCGGGCCGGTGCAGCGACTGCGATCCCCGGGCCAGCGCGACCCCCATCTGGGAGGACCAGGCGTGCCACATGGAACGCGACTCCGCCCACGGCAGGACGGCCTGGTAGGGCCACGACTGCCGGTCCCCACTGGCCAGCTGGGCGATCCCGTTGGTCAGCTCGGCCAATACCCGGCGGACCCGGTGATCCTGCGGCCGGGCATCCAGATAGGCGCTGAGCCCCAGCGATGCCTCGGCGGAGGCGTCCGCGCCGTTGATGATCAACCAGGCCGGCACCCGCTTGCCGTCCACGACCAGATGCTCCCCGTACTTGCCGAGCTCCTGGCGCTCGATGGCGGCAACACTCAGGCCCAGCCGAGTCTTGAGGAAGCTGGCAAATGCGGGATCGGTCCGGCAGAAGGCGGCGTAGCCCTCACCGAGCGCCCAGACGGTTCGCGCCTGCCAGTAGCTCGGCCCGGAGTCAGACGGGTCGGGCAGCTCCACCGGCTTGGCGCTCGGGTTGAGCTGGCCGTCGGACTGCATCCACAGCACGGAGTTGCCGGCGTTCCTGCCGGTCGACGTCTGCAGGTAGGCCACCGAGCGGAGCAGCTGGTAGGCGGTCTGCTTACTGCTCAGGCTACCGGTCTGCTGCCAGTGCCGTAGGTACACCACGGCGGCCCGGGCCACGTCATCGGTGTTGTAGGCGCCCTGGCTGTAGTGCCCGGTCGCCGGATCCAGGGTCCCGCCGCCGACCCGCTCGAAGCTGCCGCCGGGTAGGGCGTTGGCGTACGTCCACGGCATGGTCAGGTCAGGCTGGCCGGACAGCCGCCAGGTGTTGTGTCCCTGGACCACGGGCGGGGACACCTTGTCCAGCAGGAAGTTCAGGTGGGCCAGGTTGGTCACGCTGCCGTCCTTGGCACTGGCGGTCTCGGTGCCGGCGCCCAGGCCGGCCAGGCTCAGGCAGCTGGCCAGGATGATGATCAGCAGCCAGCGGAGGCTACCTCCCTTCATCCGGCTGCTCTTCATCCGGGCTGTCTTCATACCGGCTGTCTTCATGATGTGCTTCTCTCGATCCTGGCGATCCCGATCTTGGAATCTGCCATGCCATAAAAGACGAACAGGGTGCCGTCGATCTCCTCGATGGCGGTGGGAAAGACCACATTGGGCACGATGCCGAACCGCTCGTCGCCGGTCGCCGGTTCGAGCAGCGGACTGGGAGTCCTGGCCAGCACCCGCCACGGCTGGTCGGCAGCCAAGATCATCCCGCCGACAGCGTAGTTGACATGTTGTTGCTGCTCGAAGGCGTGCTCGATGGTGCCGGTCACGCCGTGATGCAGCACCAGCCAGCCTTCCGGGACCCGTACTGGCGGCGTGCCGGCGCCGACCTTCAGCTCCTCGAACGGGTACTTTGGCCCGGCCAGGAACCGGTGGTGCTGCCAGAGCACCAGGTTCGCCGGGTCGCGCTGGACCGCTGTCAGCGACACAAAGCTGACCCAGATGCTCTGCCGCGGGTCATCGACCGTGGCCGGCGGCTGGTTGCCCTGGCCTGGTTTGAACTCCTCCAGGTCCCACATCGGCCGGTGTAGCACGGCCAGGCTGCGAATCCCAGACGGATCAGTCACCGG
>JBBSQO010000254.1:0-4181 GCA_038244025.1 Propionibacteriales bacterium | reverse complement strand
ATCTTCAGCCCGCCGGGTGCAGCAGTACCCTGGTGAAACCGTCCACTCGCTTGTCAAACTTGTCGTAGGCATCGATAGCATCACCCAGGTCCGAACCGCAGATGTTCGCGGTGGTGATGCGGACGATCGCGTCCAAGGGTTCCTCGATCCTCGGATCGTCGACATCCTCAACACTGACATCGAAGGGTCCCTTATAAGCGACAGCTATCATTTTCTGCTCTTTCTGCTGCGTCCGGGGAGGCCCAAGTCACCTGTAACGGGACTGTTGGCCTAGCGGGAGGATTGTACCTCCGAGGCTGCTGGGTACGGCCGCCAGCGTGGTTATACCCACCGCACCAGCAGATCAAACCGCTGCGCTGCGGTGGACTCCCGTTTCCCCCGGTCACCCTTTCGCCTGCCGGCGGTTACCGGGCGGCTCGCACCCGGCGCCCAGAGATCGCCGTCGGGCTGAGCCGGATCAATTGCGGCCGGGAGCCGGCCGCCCAAGGCGACGGACGGCGACGGGACAGCGTCTCGGCCAGGTCATCGTCAGCATCGACCGCCGCGGTCACGCCCTTGATGACCACGCTCCAGCCGAACTGGAACATGTCGTCGTGATAGTCGACTTCGAACGCGACATCGTCGGCACCCCGGCCTAGCTCGGCAATGATCCCGTCCGGCGATGTCCGGAAGTAGACCAGTGCATCGTGGACCACAAAGTTGACCGGCAACAGCTGGATCCCGGCCGAGCTGAGGAAGGCGATCCGGCCGACGGTGGTCGTCGCCAGCAGCTCCAGACACTCCTGCTGCGCCAGGTGCTGGAACCCGCCCCCTCGTTGGGCAGGCCCGGGGCCGGCTACGTCAGTCATCGTGGTCACTCATCAGGTCCGGACCGCTCTAGTCCGAGGCTGCCTCTTCGGAATCCTCACCGTGCTCGACGATGTCGCCCTCCTTGAACAGGATGCCCATGGCGATCTCACGCCAGATCGGCTTGGCCCGGAAGAGGAACTCCAGCTCCATGCTGAAGTGCTTGTACTCTTCGGTCTGAGAGTTGTTCATGATGTCCCGGGCCACCGGGTCTTTCTCCACCGAGATCCGCTGCTCGTACCAGCCAATCGCCTCGGCCTCCTCGGTGATGTTGGCACACATCCGGGCAAACGTCCGGGTCTCATCGGAAAGTTCCTCCGGCGGCTCGTGGTACTGATCAAAACCCATGACCATCTCCTTTGTCGTGATGACTCGCTAGTGGGAAACATACCCGTACCAGATGCTGCCCGGTGGGGAGGGCGGCCAGCTGTAGGCGGAGGGATCGTCACGGTGTCGTTCCTTACCGGCGGTCCCTGAAACCTCCTGGGGAGCACCCATTGCAGCACCGGCTATCCGAAGGGCAATGCTGTCATCAGTGCTGGGTTCTGGAGATGAGGGGCAGGTGATGACGATGGCGTACGGTGAGGAGCCCGCTGCCGAGCCCCAGTGTCCGGCTGCCGATCTTGAGGTGCCCGGCTGGTGGCAGCGACTTGGACTGCCCGGCCTGATCGACATTCATACCCACTTTCTTCCCGATCGGATGCTGCGCCGGGTCTGGACTCACTTCGACCAGGCCGGACCACTGATCGGCCGTCCCTGGCCGATCATCTATCGCTGGAGTCAGCAGCACCGGCTGGCCCACGTGCGCCGGATGGGGGTTCGCCACTTCACTGCACTCACGTATGCGCACCGCCCGCAGATGGCCGCGGACCTGACTGCGTTTGCCCTTGACCTGGCCGATGCCGAGCCGGACTGTGTCCCAAGTGCCACCTTCTATCCCGAGGTGGGTGTCGTTGACCAGGTCCGGTCAGCGCTCACCCGGGGCGCCCGGGTATTCAAGGTGCATGCCCAGGTCGGTGGCTTCGACCTTCGGCTGCCGGAACTGGATGAGGTGTGGGGGATGCTCACCGATGCAGAGATCCCGGTGGTGATGCACGTCGGCAGCGGACCGGTGCCCAGGAACGGTTTCACCGGCCCCGACGTCCTGTCCGGCCTACTGCGACAGCATCCGAGACTGACGGCCGTGGTGGCCCACCTGGGCTCACCCGAGTACTCGGACTTCCTCACCTTGGCGGAGCGTTACCCGCGAGTCCATCTGGACACCACAATGGCGTTCACCGACTTCTTCGAAGAGGCAGCACCGTTCCCGAAAGATCAGCTGCCGCGGCTCGCTGCCCTGCAGGACCGGATCGTGCTCGGCAGCGACTACCCGAACATCCCCTACCCCTACGCCCATCAGCTGCAGGCACTGGAACGACTGCGTGACGTTGAGTCACGGCTGGACGACGACTGGCTCCGGGCCGTCTGCTGGCACAATGGGCAGGCACTGCTGTCCTTGAGTTGAGGGCATCCACGGGCGGGGAGGAGAGCCAGCCCGGGCTAGCGGCTTAACCCGGGCCAGCCACAGCCGCAGTACCCAGATGGGCCACCGGGTACACAAGCGGTCAGGAAGGGCGGGTCAGGAAGGGTAGTGAGGAGATGATGGATAGGGCACCACGCCAAGCCGCCCGGCAACCTGCGCTAGGCGAAAAGTTGAGCATTGTCCTGCTCACCTTCAACTGTGCCAACAGGATTGGAGCCATCCTCGACCAGCTGATGTCACTGGGCGTGCCGGTGGTCGCTGTCGACAACGGGTCAGCCGACGGCACTGCCGACCTGCTGGCGAGTCGGCCCGGTCTTGAGGTGGTCAGGCTGTCCCACAACACCGGTGCTGCCGGCCGCAATGCTGGAGCCGAGCGGGTCCAGACCCCTTACGTTGCCTTCTGTGACGACGATGGCTGGTACGAACGTGACGGACTCGAGATGGCCTGCGAGGTGTTCGACCGGCATCCTGAGCTCGGACTGATCAACGCCCGCATCCTGGTCGGCAAGGAGAACCGACTGGACCCGATCTCGGCCGAGATGGCGGCCAGCCCGTTGCCCGACCGGCAGGGGCTGCCGGGTGCGGTGCTGCTCAGCTTCATGGGCGGTGCGGCCATCATGCGGACCTCGGCCTACCTGTCGGTGGGCGGCTACGACCCGCGGTTCTTCATTGGCGGCGAGGAGGAGACCCTCAGCTTCAAGATGATCAAGAACGGCTGCCAGATGAGATATCTGCCCGGGGTGATCATGCACCATCGGCCCAGCCTGGCCAACGCGGAGAAGCTGCAGGCGTACGGCCTCCGAAACACGCTGTGGAATACCTGGCTGCATCGGCGGTGGCGCAGTGCGGTGCGGTGGACTGCGTTCATCCTTGCCGATGCGCCGAAGAACAAAGACTGGGTGCGTGGCCTGATGATGACGATCAAGGGACTGCCCTGGGTGCTGCGGGAACGCTCGGTGATGGCCCGCGACCTGGACGCCGATCTCTCCGTACTCGACGCCAGACGGTTCGCACACCGCCGACCCTTGCTTAACACGCGTGGTTGGAAACCGGCTGACGCTCGGACCGCCAGGGAAGGCACTCGGGCCACCTGATGCAAGGATGGGACCATGCCTGACGAACACCAGACGACTGATGAACGGCACCCAGTTGATCTCCCCTCGGCCGAGCACACCACGCCTGAGGGAGTCGACGATGCCACCGTCGACGCTCTTGGCAAGATCTCCGAAGCACTCGAGACGGTAGAACGGGCCCGCGGCCACCTGTACGCGTTCCACCAGCTGACCGGCACTGCTGACCTCGCACTCGGCGAAGCAGTGGACGCACTGCGATCGGCCGGCCACAAGGACTTGGCGGACAGGATCAACCAGCAACTGCTGGGGCGCAACGTACTGCCGGGATACTGGACCTTCCAGATCGTCGAGGCTTATGACGACGGCTACTGGTCCCTCTTCCGCGAGTTCGAGACCGAGACCAGGAACCAGCTCGCCGAGGGTCGCAGGCATCTGTACGAGGCTCGGATGAAGCAGCGCGAACGCAGCAACGGCCTTGCCGGGCATGAGGCAACCCCCGACCACGTGGCCGACTGACAAGGCCCACGTCCGCTACCCAGGCGCAGCTGTAGTGCATCTAGCACGCAGCCAGATAACGTGGTCGCCCGCGCGAACTTCTCCGTGCGTCACCCGCCGGAATCATCCCGTACGAGGTTCCCTCCCGCGAGTCCGTAGACGCGGACGAGGTATTTCTGGGCGGCTTCGATGTCATCGTAGACAAGGAGTGACGTCGTGTTGTGCACGGTCGAATCGAGCATGGT
>JBBSQO010000253.1:0-4183 GCA_038244025.1 Propionibacteriales bacterium | reverse complement strand
CGGGCTGGGTCATCTCGGTCTCCTCAAGGGTCAGATCATCTGGGTCATGCTTGTTGATACCCAATCGTCGCGCCACCAATCTTCCTGTCCTGGGCTGCCCAGCTGCCGGCGAGTCGGCCTAGAACGAGGCCGCGCGCGGCGCAACCCGTTCAGTTGTCAACGGGCTTGCTGCAGGAACTTCTTCAGCAAGGGCCCGGCAGTCGTTGAGCCCGAATCGCCGTCGGCGACGAAGACAGCCACGGCAAGATCACCCTGGGCGGCGATCATCCAGGCGTGCGTCTTGGGTGGTGTCTTCGGCCCGTACTCGGCGGTGCCGGTCTTGGCGATGATGTCCGGGCCGCCAAGGCTGGCCAGGAATCGCCCACTTCCCTCCGAGACGACAGCCCTCATCAGCTCCCTCAGCTGACCGGCTTCCGTGCTGGTCAGCGGCTTGGCCCTCGGCTTCGCCGCCGCGTTGTCGACCAGGTGCGGGACCACGGTGGCGCCCTTGGCCACCGAGGCGGCCACCGCGGCCATCGCCAGCGGGGAGGCTTCCACCGTGCCCTGCCCGATCATGGCCGCGGCCCGCCCGGTCTCGGTGCTGGCCGGAGGCACGGCGCCGAAAAAAGCGGGGAAGCCGACGTCATAGTCGGTGCCCAGCCCCAGCGACGCAGCCGCTTCCGCCAGGTCGGAGCCCCGCAGCTCGTCACGCTCGGAGATGAAGGCGGTATTGCAGGACTGGGCCACCGCCGTACGCAGGGTGATGGTCCCCAGCGAACTAGCTGGATAGTCGGAATAGTTCGTGAACTTCCGGCCATCCACCGTCACGGTGGCTGGGCAGGGCACCTTGGACGACGGTGTCAACCCGGAGCGCAACAGGGCCAGCGAGCTGGCCACCTTAAAAGTCGAACCGGGCGGGTAGCGGCCGATGGTGGCGGCAGACTGACCATCGGACTGCTTGCCGCCGGTTGCCGCCGCCAGGACAGCACCAGTGGAGGGCTTGATGGCGACCAGCGCACTGGTCGGGTCGGTCGCGGACACAACGCGTTCGGCGACCTGCTGGAGTTGGACATTGAGGGTGATCGCCAGCGGCTTGCCATCGACGGCAGGTGAGCTGAACAGCACCTTCGGCCCACCGGTGGCACTGGATGCCGACGGCGAAGCCGACGCCGATCTTGAGGGGCTGGGACTGGCGGTGGACGCCGACGTGTCCGGTGCCAGCGTGACCGTGATGCCCGGCTTGCCGCGCAGTTGGGCGTCATAGCGTTGCTGGAGCCCGGACAGGCCCACCTGGTCACCGGCCATCAGCTGCCCATCGGACTTGTCGACGACCTCCTTGGATGCCTCCCCCACCACGCCAAGAATCGGCCGGGCAAATTCGCGGGTCGGTGCCAGCATCGCCTGCGCACCGATCTTGACGGCTCCTGCGATCCGGCCCAGCTTTTGCTCGCTGGGCAGGTCGGCCGAACCATCGCGGATGGACAACGCCTCGACGAAGGCCTGCGGCCCGGCTGCCTTGACTTCGGCGGCATAGGACTTGGGGTCAAGGTCCAGCAACTTTGCCAACGCGGTGGCCGATCCGGTCGCGTGATCAGCGTCGACCTTGGTTTTGTCGATGCCGACCCGCCAGACATCACGCAGCGTGACGATCGGCTTGTCACCCGCGCCGACAGTCTCGCCGCGCTTGGCCGGCGTCCGGTGCTGGACGAGCCGGTGGGCGGCGTCCAGGTCGGGGTGCAGCGTGCTGGGTCGCCAGCTCGCCTGCCAGTCCCCGTCCTCGTGCACCAGCGTCAGGGTGCTGTCGTACGTCCACGGCTTGGCGGCACCGGGAAGCGGCCAGGACAGGTGCAGCTGCGCCGTACCACGGTCCTCCTTGGTCACCACACCGGTGACGGCTACTCCCGGCTTGACCGATCCCAGCCCGGCTGTCTTGGTCTTCAGCTGCTGGTTGGCCTCGGCCGCCGGGATGCCGGACAGGGTGAGGCCGGAGAGGTCCTCATTGCTGAGCGCCTTGGCAAAGTCGGCGGCCGCCCGATCCGGATCCCCGGCCTTGGGCTCGTCTGTTCCCGGGCCCCGGGAGGTACAACCGGCCAGAACCAGGGAGACGACCACAATAAGTGTCGCCAGCGATCGGTGGGTGTGGTGGCGCGACCGGACCGGTCTGGACCAGCTCGACCGGCGTGCCATAAAGAGACTCAACCGGCCTGGTTGGTGGTCAGGCGTCAACGTACCGGCGTCCTTCGAACGCACGCCCGAGGGTGACCTCATCGGCGTACTCAAGATCACCGCCCACCGGCAGGCCACTGGCCAGCCGGCTGACTCGGACACCCATCGGAAGCAGCAGCCGGCTCAGGTAGGTTGCGGTTGCCTCGCCTTCCAGGTTCGGGTCGGTGGCAATGATCACCTCGGTCACCACGCCATCCGCCAGCCGGGTGCAGAGCTCACGGATCCGCAGATCGCCGGGCCCAATGCCGTCAATGGGACTGATCGCTCCGCCGAGGACGTGGTAACGGCCACGAAACTCGCGGGTCCGCTCGACGGCGACCACGTCCTTGGACTCCTCAACCACACAAATGCCCGTCTCATCACGTCGCGGATCACGACAGATCCGGCACCGTTCCTCTTCGGAGACGTTGAAACAGATGTCGCAGAACTTCACCTTGTCCTTGACCTGCTGCAGAATCGTCGCGAGCCGCTGCACATCATCGGCGTCGGCAGCCAGGATGTGGAAGGCAATCCGCTGCGCGCTCTTCGGACCAATTCCTGGCAGTCGCCCGAGCTCGTCGATCAGATCCTGAACCGGTCCCTCATACATCAGAAGGGGAGGTTCATTCCACCGGCCACCGGGCCCAGCTTGGCCGCAGCCAGAGCCTGCGTCTTCGACCCGGCATCGCGCACCGCGGCAACGACAAGATCAGCCAGCGACTCGGTGTCGTCGGGATCACAGGCCTCCGGCTTGATCTCCAGCCGCAGCAGCTCTCCGGAACCGTTGGTGGTTGCTGTCACCAGACCGCCCCCCGCAGTGCCCTCGACCTCGGTGTCGGCAAGCTCCTGCTGCGCCTGCATCAGCTGCTGCTGCATGGCCTGTGCCTGGGCCAGGAAGCCCGACATGTCGCCACCCTCTGGTATCACGGGTGCTCCTCACTTGGTTACGTGCTTGATGGTTTGGTCATGCTTGTTGGTCTGCTGCCGTCTAGTCTGGCGCCGCGCCCAGCCTATCCGCCAGGTCCCTCCTCGGCGATCATCTCCGCGCCGAGGTGCCGGGCCAGCAGCTCGTCGTGTGACTCTGCGGACTCATCCACATCGCTGTCCTCCCGTCGGGCAGCTGCATCCCGTTCATCAACCTCATCGGGTGTGGCACCGACCTTCCGGGTGGGCCGGATACTGCCCCGAGCCTGCGCAGATGACAGCGGATCCGGGGTCGATGTACTGTCGCCCGGGAACGATCCGCCGGCGTCACCGCCGCCTTCGGCGACGACCCCCGAAGATCCAGGACTCTGAGCCGCGGTGGGAGCCGACCAGGATGCTGCTGCTTGACCTGCCCCTGGGACCTCCGAGGAAGACCTGGGGTGCGGAGACGATGGGGGTGCGGACAGCGAAGATCCAGTGGCAGACCCCGAAGCAGCAGTCGGATCCACCATGGCTTCAATCTTCAGGTCGGCACCAAGGACCTGGATCAGCGCCTCCTTCAGTACGTCTTCGCTTCCGCCGCGGGCAAAACTGTCTCGCGCGCCGACATTGCTGAGCCCAAGGTGCAGCACTCCATCGCGTACCTCCATCACGTGGGAGTTCTGGCTGAGCAGAACCCAGGTGAACCGCCGTCGACTCTTGACCTCCTCCAACACCTCGGGCCAGAGCCGCCGAACATCCGCGGCTGACAGGCCGGCCTGCTCACTGCTCCGGTCGGCCTGCTGTGGTGCTTCGGCCTGCTGTGGTGCTTGGGCCTGCTGCTCCGGGTCGTCCAGCTGCTGCGGAGGGCCGGCATTGACGATCGGCCAGCCAGCTGGCTGCTGATGCGCTGAATCTGCGGTAACTCGCTCGCCAGCCGGTCGGCTGTCTGGCAATGGGCTGGCCGGCAGCTGATCGGAGCCTGCCTGAGCTGGCTGCATCTGGGCTGATCGCATCTGGGCTGGCTGCATCTGGGCCGGCTGCACCCGCGGAGATGACTGGTCGGGCAGTGACCGTTCCAGCTGTGGTTGCGGCT
>JBBSQO010000252.1:0-4209 GCA_038244025.1 Propionibacteriales bacterium | reverse complement strand
GGCTGGCCGACCTCGACGGCGTAACCCTCCACAGCCGCGCCCGGCGGCGTACGTCAACCACCTTGTTCAGCCTGCGGGGGCATGAGCCCAGTACCGTGGCGGATCATCTCGCCAGCCGCGACGTGAACGCGCCGGCGGGCCACTTCTATGCGCTCGAAGCATCCCGCCACCTCGGCCTCGGGGATCTCGGGGCGATCCGGGCCGGCATTGCGCCGTACACCAGCAGCGCGGAGGTGGATCGACTGCTGGCAGCAGTCGCCGAACTCTGAGCTCCCGATCTGGAGGCGCGGAACACGAGAATCTGCCACCAGTTCTTCGCCGGCCAGGTTGGCCACGCCTGGTGTGGGTCTCGGTCACCATCTGGGGTGGCTTTGCCGGGTCGGCGCGCCGTCAGGCCCCAGCCCCAACTCCCACTGCCTCGGCGGCTTCGGGATCCATCTGCGCACTCGACGTGCGCGAGGATCTGTGCTCAAGCCAGGTCGCCAGTCGGCTCAGCCCGAAGTTGGCCAGGATGTAGATCACCGCCACCACGGACAGGATCTGAATCGGGTTATTGAGATTGAGGGCGATCTGGTTGCCTTGCTTGAGCAGCTCGGTGTAGAGGCCGAGGACCGCCGCCAGCGAGGTGTCCTTGAGGATCACCACGATCTGGCTGATCAGCGCCGGTAGCATGACCTTGACGGCCTGGGGCAGCAGGATGAGCCGCATCGACGCCCAACGGGAAAGCCCGATCGTCATGGCGGCCTCCGCTTGACCCTTCGGCAACGAGGCCACGCCGGCGCGGATGATCTCGGCGATGATGACGGAGTTGTATGCCGTCAGACCGATGATGAGGTACCACAAGCCACCCCCGCCCGGCATGAAGTCGAGATCGAGGCCGAGCTCGGGCAGCACCCGATAGGCGATGAAGATCGAAATGACGACCGGCAGACCGCGGAGCAGCTCAATCAGGCCGATCAGTGGGATCCGGCTCAGGTGGCCGAGCATCATCCGCCCCACACCGATAATGGTCCCGAGGACGAGCGAGAAGACGATGGCGAGGATGGCCGCCTCGAGGGTGGCGAGCGCGCCTTGCCCGAGCACCTTCCAGACGAGGGCGAACGTCTCATCCGCCGGATTGATGATCGGACCCCACAGGTCACCGGAGAACTGACCCTGGTCGGCGAGGCGCTTGATCGCCACCGCGATGAGGGCCAGGACGACGAGCAGCGCCACCCCACCGCCGATGGTGGCCCGACGCCGGGCCCGCGGCCCCGGCGCGTCATAGAGGACGCTGGAGTTGCTCATCGAAGGATCGCCACCTTCCGCTCGAGCAGGCCGAGTAAGGCCCCGGCTGGCAGGGTGATGCACAGATACCCGATCCCCACCCCGGTCAGGACCGGCAGGGCCGCATACCCCTGAGCGCTGGTCAGGCTTTCGCCGACGCTGAACAGGTCACCGCCAACTCCGAAGGCGCCGACGACGGCGGAGTTCTTGAACATGGCGATGATGACGCTGCCGACTGGCGGGATCGAGGTCCGGAATGCCTGTGGCAGTATCACCTGGGTCAAGGTCTGGCTGAAGGGCAAACCGATGGATCGGGCGGCCTCGGCCTGCCCGGTCGACACCGAGTTGATACCGGAGCGGAGCGCCTCACAGACGAATGCGGAGGTGTAGATGATCAGCGCGGAGACCCCGAAGACGTAGTAGCTGCCGTTGATGCCGATCTCTGGCAGCCCAAAGGCGAAAAAGAAGAGCGTGACGGCCAACGGGCAGTTGCGGACGATATTGACCCAGGCAGTACCGAAGGCGCGCAGCGGCGGCACCGGCGACACCCGGCAGGACGCGATGATGGTCCCGAGGATCAGGGAGCCGACCAGCCCCCACAGGCAGATGACCAACGATCGGACGAACCCGTTCCAGTACAGGTCCAGGTGTCCGGTGACGGCTTCCACGGGTAGCTCCTCGCTGGATCACTAGTCGTCGGTGCGTGTTGGGTCAAGTGATGGACAACCGGGTGGTGGAGGTGCTGCCGCCCTCGACAGCACCTCCACCACCGTCAGCTCACTTGCAGGTGTCCGCTGCCGGCAGCTTGGCCGCCGAGGCGCCCTTGACCTTGCCGGCCGTGCTCTGCCACGCCTTGTTGTAGGCGTCCTCGTTGTCCTTGAGAGTCTTGTTGATGAACTCGCAGAACTTGACGTCGCCCTTCTTGATGCCGATGCCGTACGGCTCCTTGGTGAACTGCTCACCAACCAGCTTGAACTTGCCGTTGGACTTGGACACGAAGCCCAGCAGGATCACGTTGTCGGTCGTCACCACCTGGACCTGACCGGTACGCAGCGCATCCGCGCACTTGTCGTAGACATCAAACAGCACCAGCTGGCTGTCGCTGGCCAGGTACTTCTTGATATTCTCTGAGGGCGTTGATCCGGTCACCGAGCAGACCTTCTGGTCCGGGTTGGACTTGAGATCGTCCGGGCCGTTGATCTTGTCGTTGTCTGACTTGACCATCAGCTGCTGCCCGGCGACGTAGTAGGGGCCGGCAAAGGTGACCCGCTTGGCCCGCTCGTCGTTGATCGTGTAAGTGGCCACCACCATGTCGACCTTGCCCTGCTCGATCACCTCTTCGCGGGTTTTTGACGGTGCC
Source organism: Propionibacteriales bacterium (assembly GCA_038244025.1). Classification (GTDB taxonomy): domain Bacteria; phylum Actinomycetota; class Actinomycetes; order Propionibacteriales; family Propionibacteriaceae; genus Microlunatus. Next base: position 1,583 of record JBBSQO010000252.1, on the reverse strand, counting down.
TCGACCCACTTGATGTTGTCCGGCTTGATGCCGAGCCCGCCGGCGAGGATCTTGGCCACCTCGACGTCGAAGCCCTGCATCTTGCCGTCCAGGCCCTTGAGACCAAAGCCAGGCTGGTCGAACTTGGTGCCGACCCGGATCGTTCCAGCCTTGGCCAGCTTGGCCATAGTGGTGCCGGAGTCAAAGCTGGGCTTGTTGGCGACCGGGGCGGTAGTTTGGCCTCCGGAGCCGCCGGAGCCGCCGGAGCCGCCGCAGCCGGTGAGAGCGAGTGCGGCAGCCGCTAGGCAGGCCGTGATCATGGTACGGGGACGTCGGGTCATGTCATTCCTCCTGTGTCGGCGGTGCCCATCTGAGGCCCGCGAAATGTGCGATGTTGTGGATGGTGTCGTCGTGCGGCCGTGCGGTGGTGCCGGACTGTGCTGCTCCTCGTGGTCGATGGCTCCTCAGGTTGGCGGCCCCCCGGCGTCGGCAGATCCATCAATGGGACAGGATCTTGCTCAGAAAGTCCTTGGCTCGGTCACTCTTGGGTGCGGTGAAGAAGGTCTCCGGCTCGGCTTCCTCGACGATCTGCCCGTCCGCCATGAAGATCACCCGGTTGGCGGCCTTGCGCGCAAAGCCCATCTCGTGTGTCACCACCACCATCGTCATACCCCGGTTGGCCAGGTCGATCATCACGTCCAGCACCTCATTGATCATCTCCGGGTCAAGGGCCGAGGTGGGTTCGTCGAACAGCATCACCTTGGGATCCATCGCCAGTGATCGGGCAATGGCAACGCGCTGCTGCTGGCCGCCGGACAGCTGGGCTGGGTACTTGTCGGCCTGTGCCTCGATCCCGACCCGTTTGAGCAGCTCCATCCCGCGTCCGCGAGCCTTGGTGGCTGGCTGTTTGCGGACCTTGATCGGGCCGAGGGTGACGTTTTCCAGGATGGTCTTGTGCGCGAAGAGGTTGAAGGACTGGAAGACCATGCCGACATCAGCCCGCAGCTGGGCCAGCGCCTTACCCTCGGCCGGCAGCTCCTGACCATCGATGGTGATGGATCCGGACTCGATGGTTTCCAGCCGGTTGACGACCCGGCACAGCGTGGACTTGCCGGACCCTGACGGCCCGATCACCACTACCACTTCGCCGGACCCGATGGACAAGTTGATGTTCTGCAGCACATGGAGATCACCGAAATGCTTGTTCACATCGGTGAGGACGACGAGCGGTTCACCCGCCGATGAGGCGCGGCTGGTACCGCTTCTGGTCGCGGTGCCAGGTGCTTGATCGACGACTCTGCTCGCGTCGGGCGCATTCACCATGCGCCCGACCCTAGACGATGACGCGCTCCGGAAGGGGAAATTGTGGGTGGAGATTTGGTTACGGATTGGACAGCCAGCCGGTCGTGCAGCCGATTCTTCGGTTGGGAGACCGGCGGGGCACGCATTAGGCTGGTGCGACCATGTCCCAGATTGTCTCCCCCCCACCAACCACGCTGACCGCCGACGGTCTGGCCGGCGACAGTCTGGCCGGCGACAGTGGAAGCGGGCGAACCTACGATATCCGTACCCACGGCTGCCAGATGAACGTGCACGACTCCGAG
>JBBSQO010000251.1:0-4233 GCA_038244025.1 Propionibacteriales bacterium | reverse complement strand
TATCCGCCGGACTTCACGCCCACTCATCGGTGTGCCGACCTGGAGCTGGGGCAGCAGGTGCGGGTAGCGGGGCGGGTGCTCGCGGTTCGTGATCATGGTGGGGTGATCTTCGTAAAGATCCGGGACTGGAGTGGCGATGCGCAGCTGATGCTGACCCGCTCGACCACTGGTGACGCGGCGATGGGTCGACTGCGGACCGTGCTGGATCTCGGTGATCATTGCGGCGCTTGGGGCACCATGGTGCTATCCAGGCGAGGGGAACTCTCGGTCGAGGTCGATGACTGGCGGCTGACCGCGAAGTCGCTGCGGCCGCTGCCGGACAAGTACAAGGGGATGGCCGACCCGGAAGCCCGGGTACGGCAACGCTACCTGGACCTGGCCGTCAACCCGTCCAGCCGGACCCAGCTGGCGGCCCGGTCGGCGATCATCCGGGCGGTCCGGGATGGGTTAGATGATCAGGGCTACCTGGAGGTGGAGACGCCGATCCTGCAGACCATCCATGGGGGTGCGAACGCGCGACCGTTCCGTACCCACATCAATGCCTACAATCTCCCGCTGTACTTGAGAATCGCACCCGAGCTCTTTCTCAAACGACTGATGGTCGGCGGGGTGGACAAGGTGTTCGAGATCGGACGGAACTTCCGCAACGAGGGTGCGGATGCGACCCACAACCCGGAGTTCACCATGCTGGAGGCCTATCAGGCCTACGGCGACTACATGGTGATGCGCGGGATTGCCGAGGACTTGGTCAAGAAGGCAGCGCTGGTCACCACCGGCGGGTCGATGGTCCGGGGCACTGATCATCATGGTCAATGGCATCAGGTCGACCTGGCTGAGCCATGGCCGGTGATCACCGTCAATGCGGCGATCTCGGCGGCCGCCGGGGTCCAGGTCACCGCCGACACCGACCGCGATCAGCTGGTTCGGCTGTCTGCGCAGCTCGGGGTGCCCTGCGACGAGCGGTGGTCCCGGGGCAATGTGCTGCTGGAGCTGTATGAACACCTGGTCGAGGACCAGACCATCCGGCCGACCTTCTACACCGACTTCCCGGCCGAGGTCTCCCCGCTGACCCGGGCGCATCGCGACGACCCACGGTTGGCGGAGCGTTGGGACCTGGTCGCGTTCGGCGCCGAGATCGGTACCGCCTACTCCGAGCTGGTCGATCCGGTCGAACAACGCAACCGGCTGACCGCGCAGTCCCTGCAGGCGGCTGGTGGCGATCCCGAGGCGATGGAGCTGGATGAGGACTTCCTGACCGCGCTGGAATATGCCATGCCGCCAAGCGGTGGTCTGGGGATGGGGATGGACCGGCTGGTGATGATGCTGACCCATACCTCAATCCGGGAGACGGTCACCTTCCCGCTGGTCCGTCCCCGCTCCCGATGAATGCTGGGGCACGATGAACCGTACGATTCTCGCCCGGCGAGCCTGGCTGGTCGTCAGCGTCGTGGTTCTGGTCAGCTACAACACCTGGGTCTGGTTCGTGCCGGTGAACGGGCATCCGGAGATCATCAATGGCTACTTGTCCGAGCTGTCCGCCTCCGACCAGCCGGGAAACCTGTTCTTCCGTGGCGGTGACCTGATCACGTCGCTGCTGGTGTTGGCCGTTGGCGTGGTCGCGATCCGGGGCTGGCCGCGACGCATCCGCGGTGCCGGGCCAGCATCCCGCTGGTGGTGGCTCGCGGCGGCAGCGCTGCTGGTCTTCGGCGCCGCCACGTTTTTGGACTCGTTCTTCTCGATGGACTGCTCGCCGACGCTGAGCGAGGTGTGTGACCGGCTGGAGGACGCCGGACAGCTGTCGGCGATCCACTACGCCCACACCTACACCAGCGTGGCCGCCGAGACCGGCATCGTGACCTCCCTGTTGGCGGCCTGCCTCGGCGTGCGCTCTGGGCTCACCCCCCGCACCGACCGGCATTTTCCTCCTCGGTTGCTGCTGGGGCTGGGCGTCATCGAGGTGGCGTCGCTGGTGGTGATGATGGCAATGCTGGTGGCTGATGCTCCCGGACTGGGCTATCCGCAGGCGGTGATGGTCGCGACCGCATCGGTCTGGTTCTGCCTGGCCGCCCGGAGCCTGGCGTACCGGGATGCCGGGCAGGATAATGCGGTAGGGCAAGGCACTGCTGCCGGGCAGCACGATGCGGTAGGGCAGGAAGATGTTGTGGAGCAGGGCAATGATGGGGTGGGTAGACAGATAGGGGACAGTTGATCATGGCGGCCGAGACACCCGGCGGATCCACGGCGAGCATCGGCTCGTTCGGTGGCCGGGACGTGCACTGGACCGAGCAGCAGGGGAGTGACCCGGTGGTGCTGTTGATCGGCGGCTGCGGGGTGCCGTCGGATCTGTGGGACGACCTGGTCCACCTGTTGCCCGATCTGCACATTCTTCTTTTTGACCGGCCCGGGATGGCTGGTACTCGCTGGCCCGGGAAGTTGCCGTCACTGGCCGCGGAGGTGGCCACCCTGGCGGGTCTGATCGATGCTGCCGGTGGACCGGCCGTTGTGGTTGGCCACTCGATGGGCGGGCCGCACGCCGAGGCGTTGGCCCGGCAGTTCCCCGAGCTGGTGGCCGGCCTGGTACTGGTCGACTCCAGCGTGGACTGGCAGCCCAGACCTCCGGCCGACACAGAAGGTGGGTGGTTGGGAGGCAGTGAAAGGGGTTGGTTGTGGTTAGCCAGGCTCTCCTATCGTGGGATGAAGATCCCTGGCTTGCGGATGCTCGGACCGGCGGTGGATCGGTTGCTGACGGCGGTTGAGAGCCGGCGGCGTACGGTGTTCAGTCACCGGCTCCGGTCCAGTGTGGATACCTACCGCAGCCCGGACACGGTGGCCATGGTGCTGGCCGAGCTGGGCTCGTACCGGCGGCAGATCTGGGACCTGTTCGGAGTCCGGGGACAGCACCCGCTGCCGTCGCTGCCGGTGGTGGTGCTGACCGCAAGCGCCGATGGGGGAGAGAAGTGGGTCATCGTCCAGTCCCGGCTGGCCCGGCTGCTGGGTGGCCGCCAGGTCGTGTTGGCCGACTCCCGGCACCTGATGATGCTGGACCGTCCCGAGGTAATCGCCGAGGCCATCCGTACGCTGCACTAATTCCGGCAACAGTTCGTGGCCAGTCAATGTAGCGGTGGTTAGGTCAGGTTGGACAGGGCTGCTGCGACGGCGAAGCCGAGCACGGTCGCCAACCCGGCCTTGTTTCCCGCCTTCTGCTTAGCCTCCGGAATCATCGAGTCGACCAGCATCACCAATAGGGCACCTGCGGCGAATCCGTCGATCCCTGCCTTCAAGTCGCCACCGGCACCGCTGGCAATTGCGTACCCGCCGAGCGTGGCCAGGGCGCACACCGCGGCGACCACGACCCACAGTCTCACCACGGCTCCCTTCGACTTCCCCGAGCTGCGCATATCGCTGGCCGACCCGATCGACTCAGGCAAATTCGACACAAAGATGGCCACCAGCAGGGCAACACTGACGCCCTGGCCGGTGGCCAGGCCAATACCGAGCACTGCCTGCTCGGGAATGCCGTCCAGCAAGGCTCCGACAGCCAGCGGAAGCCCCGCTGCGCCACCACCGGCTCGGCCGCCGATCTTATCCACGGCCCGGTCAGCCAGGAAAAAGGCTAGTGCGCCAACCGCAAGCCCAATCGCAACCGACGCCGGACCACCCAGCCGCAGACCTTCCTGGGCCAGCTCGAACGCCACACTGGAGATCAATGCGCCGGCACCGAAGCCGAGCACGCCACCCACGATCCCAGCGCGCCAGGTTCGCGCCAACGCCAACAGGGTGCCGGCGACCAGGGAGGCTGCCGCGACCGCACCCCAACCCAGCGCGCTCACCATGGGGACACGCTACTCATCATTGCGCACCTCGTTTTCGATGGCATCCGGGTTTTCAATGGCATCCGGGTCTTCAATGGCATCCGGGTGTGCGATGGCGTCCGGCTGGGGACCGTGCCGGACGGCGAGTCGGTGAACGGTGATGATCAGGCTCAGCCAGGCCAGGCCGAGCAGCCAGGCGGCGACCACATCGCTCAGCCAATGGTGGCCGAGGAAGACCCGGCTGGCGCCCATCGCGGCGGCCCAGAGCACGGCCAGCGTTATGGTCAGGATCCGGGCCAGCAGGTGGATCAGCCGGCGGACGAGGAGGTAGGCGACCAGCCCGGCAATGACGGTGCTGTTCAGGGTGTGCCCGCTGGGAAACGACGGCGAGTGCTCATACGGCGGCACCGCGTCCACCAGT
>JBBSQO010000250.1:0-4298 GCA_038244025.1 Propionibacteriales bacterium | reverse complement strand
GGCGGAGCGAGGCGATGTCACTTTCGTTGATCACCACACCAGCACGCTGCAAGCGCGCCTTCGCGTTGCGGCGCATCAGGCCACTGGTGACCAAGCAGCCCGCAATCGTGCCGGCCTTGGACGAACGGAACACCTCGCGAACCTCGGCCGTACCCAGCTGGACCTCTTCGTAGATCGGCTTGAGCATGCCCATGAGCGCTGCCTCGATCTCGTCAATCGCCTGGTAGATGACCGAGTAGTAGCGGATGTCGACGTTCTCGCGGTCGGCCAGCTCCGTCGCCTTGCCCTGCGGGCGGACGTTGAAGCCGATGATGACGGCCTTGGAGGCTGCCGCCAGCGAGACGTTGGTCTCAGTGATGGCACCGACGCCACGGTCAATGACCCGCAACGACACCTCCTCGCCGACATCGATCTTGGACAGCGCATCCTCCAGCGCCTCGACCGAGCCGGAGCCATCGCCCTTCAGGATCAACAGCAGCTCCTGGGTCTCGCCCTTCTCCAGCTGCTCGAACAACTGGTCCAGCGTCTTGCGACGGGTACCAGCTGCCTGGGCAGCCATCCGAAGCCGCGACTCACGGCGCTCGGCGATCTGCCGGGCCATCCGGTCGTCGTTGACCACCAGGAAGCTGTCGCCGGCACCGGGGACCGCCGTCAGGCCAAGGACCTGAACCGGCATCGACGGCGGAGCCTCAGGTACGGAGTTGCCCTTGTCATCCAGCAGCGCGCGAACGCGACCATGGGCCGGACCAGCAACGATGGAGTCCCCGACATGCAGGGTGCCGCGCTGGACCAGGACGGTGGCTACCGGGCCACGGCCTTTGTCCAGGTGCGCCTCGATGGCCACGCCCTGGCCGTCCATATCCGGATTCGCCCGCAGGTCCAGAGCCGCGTCGGCTGTCAGCACGATGGCTTCCAGCAAATTGTCCAGACCTTCACCGGTGGCCGCCGACACGTCGACGAACATGGTGTCGCCGCCGTACTCTTCGGGCACCAGACCGGACTCGGTGAGCTGGCCGCGTACCTTGCTCGGGTCGGCGCCTTCCTTGTCGATCTTGTTCACCGCAACCACCACCGGCACCTCTGCCGCGGTGGCATGGTTCAGCGCCTCGATCGTCTGCGGCATCACGCCGTCATCGGCAGCAACCACCAAGACGGCGATGTCGGTCGACTTCGCGCCCCGGGCCCGCATGGCGGTGAACGCCTCGTGCCCCGGAGTGTCGATGAAGGTGATCTTGCGGGGCTGGTCCTCGACCTCGGTCTCGACCTGGTAGGCACCGATGTGCTGGGTAATGCCGCCGGCCTCGCCGCCAGCCACGTTGGCCTTGCGCAACGTGTCCAGCAACCGCGTCTTGCCATGGTCAACGTGACCCATCACGGTGACAGCCGGCGGGCGTGGCGCCAGGTCCTCCTCGCCACCCTCATCCTCACCGAAGTCGATGTCGAAGCTCTCCAGCAGCTCGCGGTCCTCGTCCTCGGGCGAGACGACCTCGATCTTGTAGTTGAGCTCGTCACCGATCACCTGCAAGGTGTCGTCGGCCACCGACTGGGTGGCGGTCACCATCTCACCGAGATGGAACAGCACCTGCACCAGCTGCGCGGCGTCGACACCGATCTTGTCGGCCAGGTCGGTCAGGGACGCGCCACGGGCCAGCCGGACGGTCTGACCTTCACCTGGCTTGACGTGTACACCACCAATCGACGGCGCTTCCATCTGGTCGAACTCTTGGCGCCGTTGCCGCTTGGACTTGCGTCCGCGCCTTGGCGCGCCGCCTGGCCGACCGAAGGCACCCTGGGTACCACCGCGACCACCGCGACCACCGCGACCGCTCGGCGGCGGACCGCCCGGCCCACCGCTACGGCCGGCACCGGGGGCACCGCGTCCCCGAGCAGCACCGGGGCCGCCTCGTCCGCGGCCGGCACCCGGGCCCGTCGGTGCTCCGAGCTGGCCGGAGCTCTGTTTTGGCATCATGGCGGGGTTGGGGCGGGGCATGCCTGGGCGTGCTCCCTGTCCCCCGGGCCCGCCAGCAGTCCGGCCGGCCGGTGGCCTAGGGCCGCCCGGGCGCGCCGGATCAGAGGTACGTGGTGCCGGTCGGGAGGTGCCCATGCCCTGCGATGGCGCGAACGGGTTGTTGCCCGGGCGCGGAGCGCCACCACCACGGTGCGGCGGGGCTGGCGTACGGCCCGGGAGCCCGCCGGTCGAACCCGGGCGGCCAGCGGGGCGACCAGCGCCGGGCAGACCACCTGTTGACCCGGGCCGTGGGCGCGGGGTCGGTGAGGGTGTCGGGGTAGGCGCCGGTGCTCGCTCTGGGGCAGCATCGCTGCGCGCCGGCGCCGGCTGGCTCTCCAGCTCGACCGTTGGCTCTGCCGGCTGCTGCGCCGGAGCGGCCGGCTTGCTGCCCGGTGCCCTCGGGACCGCGGATGGCTTCGGGGGGACGTCGGCTGCCGGGGCCTTGGCTTCCACCACGGGCTCAGTCTTCTCGGCCGGTAGCGCCGGCGCCGCTGCTGCGACCTGGCCAGCTGCAGCCGTACCATCGACCTCACCATCCATAGCCGCAGTCTTCGCTGCGGCGGACTTCTTGGCGGGCGCCTTCTTTGCTGTCTTCCTGGCCGGCGGCTCTTCGTCCGCCAGCCGCTCCTGGAGTCGTCGGACAACCGGAGCTTCAATGGTTGATGAAGCCGATCGGACGAACTCACCCATGTCGCTCAACGTGCCGAGAACGACCTTACTTTCGACTCCGAGCTCTTTTGCTAGCTCGTAGACACGGACCTTTGCCACTGCTCTCCCTTGGGGTCCGGGCCTGCGAGCCTGGACCAGTTAGTTGTCGTGCATGCTCATTGAGGTGTACTCATCGAGTGGTCATGAGCGTTAGCCCACTTTCTGGTTCCGACCTGCCCGGGATTGGGCGGGTGCGCATGAGAACTATATGCCCGAGCGGCCCCATTTTCCTAAGCGCACGCACCGTCAGAAGCCTATGACTCGACTTCTGCCAGCATGGCGTGCAATTGCGTTGCCTCCACCCGGGAGACCCTCAGAGCCGGCCCGAACGCCCGCCGCCTGATGGCCAGCTGGTGGCACGCCGGGTCGGGATGCAGGTAGCAGCCACGTCCCGGAGCCGACTGGGCTGGATCGGCTACGACCTGTCGGGTCGTAACATCCCAGACCAGCCGGATGAGTTGAGATTTTGCGGCTCGCCCCCGGCAACCAATACAGGTCCGCTCCGGGCGGTGCACTTACCCAGTGTACCCCTCCTCGGCCACTCACCTTCGACCCTGGCCACTACCTTTCATCCGGCCTATGTTCCGTTGCCTCCCACCCATCACCATTTGCCACCAGAACGCGCGAAATAACGCCGCACGGACCCTAGATCCCGCCATTTGCCACCAGAACGCGTGAAAGAACGCCGTACGGACCCTAGATCCCGCCATTTGCCACCAGAACGCGAGAAGTGGTCTGGTGGCATCAGGCGCGTTCATCAAAGTGCCGTTGCCATTCTGGCTTGAATCGCTTGGGCAAGCCGGTCGCCCCGCGCTCACGCAATGCCGTCCGAATGCGTTCCAGGGCCCGTTCCGGGTGGATGTAGATGTCGGCGGACCGGATGATAACAAGTCGCCAGCCCAGCCGGTCCAGGAGTTCACGGCGCTCAATGTCGCGGCTCCACTGTCGGTCATCCTCGGCATGCTGCCGGCCGTCGTACTCCACCAATACCTTGTACGCCGGATAGCACAGATCGAGGCGCATCTTCACCTCCCCGTCGGCATCCCGGTAGGCCAGATTGACCTCAGGTTCCGGCAGCCCGGCGAACACGATCAGCAGTCTCAGCCGCGTCTCCATCGGCGAGTCGACTCGATCCCTGATCAGCTGTGCCGCTCGCCTGGCCTGCCTAGCCCCCCGGCCGGACCAGTTCTTGGCCGCCTGGACGAACTGATCAGGACTCAGCTTGGTGGCCTTGACCAACGAATCGCCCGCGATCACCAGGTCGACCAGCGAAACGCCAATCGCTGCCAGCTCGATAATCGCTTGCGGTGGCGATGACACGGGCAACCCGCGCAACGTCGTCACCTGGGCGTCGGGATGCGCAGCGTGGGACCGGATTCCCTGCCGAACTGAGCGGACCCGAGCGCCGAGAACGCTGACATGGGTCTGGAATACGCCCGGCGACACTCCGCCCCAGAGCTGCACTGCTGTGTGATGACTGAGGTGTGAAGCCGCCGGCATCACCCGCAGCGCCGCCTCGGCGCGTACCCGTGGTGAGATCGGCACCGACGAGGAGATGTAGATGCCATGAAAAATCTTGTGG
>JBBSQO010000249.1:0-4307 GCA_038244025.1 Propionibacteriales bacterium | reverse complement strand
TGAACACCGAGCGCACCTTCACCGGCGACGGACGTGACGTACCGGCGATCGTACTGGTAGTCGGAGTCAACGGAACGGGCAAGACCACCACAGTCGGGAAACTGGCCCGGGTGCTGGTTGCCGAGGACAAGGATGTGCTGCTCGGTGCCGCCGACACCTTCCGGGCGGCGGCTGCCGATCAGCTGGAGACCTGGGGAGACCGGGTCGGCGTACCGACCATCCGCGGTGCCGAAGCGGCCGATCCGGCGAGCGTCGCCTTCGAGGCGGTCAAGGCCGGCATTGATGGTGAGGTCGATACGGTGCTGATCGACACGGCCGGCCGGCTGCATACCAAGACCGGCCTGATGGACGAGCTCGGAAAGGTCAAGCGGGTGGTGGAGCGGCAGGCACCGGTCAGCGAGGTGTTGCTGGTGCTGGACGCCACCACCGGGCAGAACGGACTCACCCAGGCCCGGATCTTCGCCGAGGTGGTCAACGTGACCGGCATCGTGCTGACCAAGCTCGATGGCTCGGCCAAGGGCGGCATCGTGATCCAGGTCCAGCGTGAGCTCGGCGTACCGGTCAAGCTGGTCGGACTCGGTGAGGGAGCCGACGACCTATCACCCTTCGACGCCGAAATCTTCGTCGACGCCCTGCTTGACCAGGGCTCCGGCTCAGCCAGCGGAGCGACCTAACCTGCTGAGACAGCGAAACCCCCACCCCAGGGATGAGGAGGGGTTCCACATCGCTCACGATCAGGCAGCGACAGCCTTGATGGTCACCGGAACGTTGCCACGAGTGGCCTTCGAGTACGGGCAGACCTGGTGGGCGGCCTCGGCGAGCTGCTGCGCCTTGTCCAGCTCAACACCCGGAATGGCAACCTGCATCTCGACGGCAATGGCAAAACTGTCGCCCTCGGGGCCAAAGCCAACCTTGGCGGTCACCTTCGCATCGGAGGTGTCGACGCCTTCCTTCTTGGCCACCATCCCCAGCGCGCCATTGAAGCAGGAGGAGAAGCCGACGGCAAAGAGCTGCTCCGGGTTTGTCCCGGTGCCCGGGCCGCCGGTTTCCTTGGGCGCGGTCAGGTCCAGGTCGAGCTTGCCGTCACTGGACGTGGCGTGACCAGCGCGGCCTCCAAGGGAGGTGGCTTCAGCGGTGTATACGATCTTGTCAGGAGTTTGAGTCATAACTGTGCAACACCTCCTCAGCCCTGGTTGTTCCCGGCCACCCTGTCTTCAAGCATTCGCTGGATCTGACTTCGTGGATTGGCTTGATTGAGTAGGCTGGCCGCTTGGATAGGCCGACCAGGCCTATGACCAACCAGGCAGATCCATAGGCCGAGAGTCAAAGGACGTACGTGTTCGACACCCTGCAGGACCGGCTGGCAGACACCTTCAAGAATCTGCGCGGCAAAGGCCGGCTGACCGAAGCTGATATTGACGCGACGGCTCGGGAGATCCGGATCGCGCTGCTGGAGGCCGATGTGGCCCTGGCCGTGGTCAAGGAGTTCGTCGCCGCGGTCAAGGAGCGCGCCCGCGGTACCGAGCTGCATGGCGCCTTCAACCCGACCCAGCAGATCATCAAGATCGTCAACGAGGAACTGATCACCATCCTCGGCGGTGACACCCGGCTGCTCCGCTTCGCCAAGCATCCACCCACGGTCATCATGTTGGCCGGTCTGCAGGGTGCCGGCAAGACGACGCTGGCCGGCAAGCTCGGGTCCTGGTTGAAGAGCCAGGGCCATTCACCGTTGTTGGTCGCAGCAGACCTGCAGCGACCGAACGCGGTCACCCAGCTACGGGTGGTCGGTGACCGGGCCGGGGTGCATGTCTTCGCCCCGGAGCCAGGCAACGCCACGTCGCGGAGCGACAGCCCCGGGCAGTACAGCACCGGACAGTACGGCGGTGACCCGGTCGAGGTGGCCAGAGCCTCGATCCGCGAGGCGGAACAAAAACTGTACGACGTGGTCATCGTCGACACGGCCGGTCGGCTCGGCGTCGATGCTGAGCTGATGCAGCAGGCTGCCGACATCCGGGATGCGGTCACACCCGATGAGGTGCTGTTCGTGGTCGACGCCATGATCGGCCAGGACGCGGTCAACACCGCGCGCGCCTTTGCCGACGGTGTCGGCTTTGACGGTGTCGTCCTCACCAAGCTCGACGGCGACGCGCGAGGCGGCGCAGCACTCTCCATTGCCCGCGTCATCGGCAAGCCGATCATGTTCGCCTCCAACGGTGAGAAGCTCGGTGACTTCGACATCTTCCATCCTGACCGGATGGCCGGCCGGATCCTCGGCATGGGTGACATGCTGACCCTGATCGAGCAGGCGGAGAAGACCTTCGATGCCGAGGAGTCAGCCAAGGCGGCGGCCAAGCTCACCGGCCAGGGTGGCGAGTTTGGCCTGCAGGACTTCCTGCAGCAGATGCAGGCGGTCCGCAGGATGGGTCCACTGTCCAAGATCTTCTCCATGTTGCCGGGGATGGGGGAGATGAAGGACCAGATCAACAGCATCGACGAGAAGGAAGTCGACCGGATCGAGGCGATCATCTATTCGATGACCCCGACCGAGCGGGAGAATCCCAAGATCATCGACGGATCCAGGCGCGCCCGGATCGCCAAGGGTGCCGGAGTCGAGGTGGCGGAGATCAACAGCCTGGTGAGCCGGTTCTTCGACGCCCGCAAGATGATGATGTCGATGGCGTCGGGAAACATACCCCAGATGCCGGGGATGCCGCCGATGCCGGGGATGCGACCTGCTGCCCGCAAACAGGTCAAGCAGCAGAAGAAGAAGGGTGGCCGCAAGGTGTCGGGCAACCCGGCCAAGCGCAACGCCCCGACCGCGGCCCCCGCCGCCGCACCCTTTGACCCGGCCGCCGCCTTCGGAGGTCAGCAGGAGATCAATGCTGGTGAGCGGGAGAAGTCGGTCGGCGAGTTCGACCTGCCGCCCGAGCTGCGCAAGATGTTCGAGCAGGGCAAGTAACGTCATGCCATGGTGACCCGCCGGCCGCACGTCACCCGGCGGCTGCATGTCAGCGGCGTGGTGCTGCCGGACGGCGAGCGCCGGGACCTGTGGATCGTCGATGGCATCGTCCGGACCGAACCCGTCTCGGGGGCCGACACCATCGCCTCGGAGGTCTGGATCATGCCGGGATTGGTCGACGCGCATTGCCATGTCGGCCTTGATGCCCATGGTGCGGTGCCGGATGAGATGTCGGAGCAGCAGGCGATCTCCGACCGGAACGCGGGTGCCTTGTTGCTGCGAGACGCCGGGTCGCCGGCCGACACCCGCTGGATCGACGACCGCGACGACCTGCCCCGGATCATTCGGGCCGGCCGGCACATTGCCCGCCCCAAGCGTTACATCCGCAACTACGCCGATGAGGTCGAACCGGACTATCTGGTCGCCGCCGTCGAGCGCCAAGTTGCGGTCGGTGACGGATGGGTCAAGCTGGTCGGTGACTGGATCGACCGGGAGATCGGTGACCTGGCGCCGCTCTGGCCCCGGCAGGCCGCGGCAGCAGCGATCGCTCGCGCGCATGAGCTGGGGGCCAGGGTCACCGCGCATGTCTTCGGCGAGCAGGCGGCGACCGAGCTGGTCGATGCCGGTATCGACGGGATCGAACATGGCACCGGTCTGACCCCCGAGACGATCGCCACCATGGCCGAACGCCAGGTCGCGCTGGTACCCACCCTGGTCCAGCTGGAGAACTTCGAGAGCTTTGCCGCCGCCGGCGAGGCACGGTTCCCCACCTATGCCGCGCACCTGCGCTCGCTGTACGCCGGCCGGCTGGACGTCCTCGGTGCCGCGCTCGACGCCGGGGTGCCGATCTATGCCGGCACCGATGCCGGCGGCAGCCTGCCCCATGGGTTGGTGGCCGCCGAGGCGCTGCTGTTGGCGCAGATTTGTCCACCCTTGTCCGCGCTCGGGGCCGTCTCCTGGCGGGCCAGGCAATGGCTCGGTCGACCGGACCAGCTCGTCGATGGAGCCCCCGCCGACCTAGTGGTCTTCGACTCCGACCCTCGTGCTGATCTTGGTGTGCTCAGCCACCCACGGCATGTCATCCTGCGCGGGAACCTCGTTGGCTAAGCGCCATCACCTGCTGGTGATCGTCCTCGCCACTGCGCTCAGCTGCCTGATGTCCGTCCTCGCCGTACCCCGGGCGAGCGCCGACGAGCCGGTGACCGAGCAGGTGACCACAATCAAGGCTGTCCCCGACGAGAACCAGGCCCCGGTTACCCTGGATGCGTCGGTTTTTCGCACCGCCGGCACCCGTCCCCGGCCAGCGATCGTGCTGGCCCACGGGTTCGGTGGCAGCAAGGCTGACCTT
>JBBSQO010000248.1:0-4340 GCA_038244025.1 Propionibacteriales bacterium | reverse complement strand
GGGCCAGCTTGGGCCGCCGGATTCGGCGGATGTTGTCTCCCCTTAGGGATGTGTTGGAGCGGACGGATGTGTTGGAGCGGACGGATGAGCTGGCAGCGGAAGGGGAAGATCGGCTGGACTCCGATGAGGGCAGCCGCGCCGATGGGGTCCACGGCGCCGGTGCTGATGGGATACTGGGCGCTGACGGGATGTTGGCCGATGGGATCGGGGCGATGGGATCTGGCCGATGGGATCCAGGGCAGTGAGCCGGTAGGGTGAGCACGACCACTTCACACCGGTGATGGTGCGAGCGAGAAAGGCAGGCGCGGCGTGGCTGACCAGACCCAGTCCAGCATCGAGATCGCGGCGACTCCGGCTGAGGTGATGGCGGTGATCTCCGACTTCGACTCCTATCCGGCCTGGGTGGACTCGATGGAGAGCGCCGAGGTGCTCACCGAGGCTGACGGCAGGGCGAAGCGGGTCCGGATGGTGCTGAACCACCCGCTGGTCAAGGATGACTACGTCCTTTCCTACGACTGGGCGGATGATCGCGAGGTGACCTGGAAACTGGTCGAGGGACATCTGCTCAAGGCGATGGACGGCTCCTACCTGTTGAGCCAGGACGGTGATCGGACCACCGTGACCTATACCCTGAAGGTCGACGTCAACCTGCCCATGATCGGGATGTTTCGCCGCAAGGCGGAGAAGACGATCATCGACGGCGCGCTGAAGGGTCTGAAGAAGCGGGTCGAAGACTGAGCGTCCGAACCCCCGGGGCGGGGGCTGGCCGGACGCTCGGACGAACGCCGCGCCCACCCAACGGCTCCCGGCTCACCAGCCGGACGAGCGGCCTGGCTGCCGCCCGCCGGCCTGCTGCCCTGAGCATGGGTGTCGACATCGGTGGTACGAAGGTCGCAGCCGGGGTGGTCGATGAGGACGGCGTGCTGCTGGACCGGCTGCTGGCGCCAACGCCGTCCCATGACCCACGGGCTGTCGAGGACATCATCGTCGATGTGGTCAGCACCCTGACGAGCCGTCAGCCGGTGGTCGCTGTCGGTATCGGGGCTGCCGGCTGGGTGGACACCGACCAGGCTGTGATCCGTTTCTCACCCCATCTGGCCTGGCGCCAGGAACCGCTGCTGGATCGGCTTCGACGCCGGATCGATCTGCCGTTGTTGATCGACAACGATGCCAATGCGGCCGCCTGGGCGGAGTATCGCTTCGGTGGCGGCCGCGGTTCGTCGGTGATGGCCTGCGTGACCCTCGGCACCGGGATCGGCGGCGCGTTGGTGATCAACGGGCAGCTGTTCCGTGGCACCTACGGGATGGCGGGTGAGTGGGGACACATGATGGTGGTCCCGGACGGCCACCGGTGCGCCTGCGGCAACCGCGGCTGCTGGGAGCAGTATGCCTCCGGTAATGCGTTGGTCCGTGAAGCGAGGGACCTGGCCCAGACCCATACGCCGTACGCGCAGGCGCTGATCGAGCTATCCGGCCACAACCCGGAGGAAATCACCGGACCGGATGTTACTGCTGCTGCGTTGGACGGCGATCCGGCAGCCATCGAGCTGATTGCCGATGTCGGGCAGTGGCTGGGGCGCGGAATAGCCAATCTGGTTGCAGCCCTGGACCCGGATCTGGTGGTGATCGGTGGTGGGCTGAGTGACGCCGGCGAGTTGCTCCTCCGTCCGGCCCAGGCCGCCTTCGACCGTTCCCTCACCGGGCGAGGATTCCGCCCGGCCGCAACGCTCACGTTGGCACAGCTGAGAAATGACGCCGGGCTGATTGGTGCGGCCGATCTGGCTAGGCACTCCATTATCGAACCCCCTGGTCAGTCACGCGCAGGTTTCTGGCCGCAACGGCGTCGCGGTCGCCGCCGGGCCAGCAAACGGCTCAACCGGGAGCGAATCGCCGATCCCAAGACACCGCTCGGCTGAGCTAGACCTGACTTTCGGGGCTAGAGCTATGGGCTAGAGCTATGGGCTAGAGCACGGCCCCGTCCCCATCGTCGGGCGAGCGGTGCCAGGGAAGTTGCAGGATCAGCAGCCCGAACCCGCCGGCGAATCCGGACACGGCTGCCCAGCCGAGCCAGCGGGGCAGACTCACCCCAAACATGGCGATCAGGGCGCAGACGATGGAGAACCCGAGCAGCAGCCAGCCGACCAGGATCGCCGCAGACGGACGGCGAGCCGGTGGCAGCGGCTCCAGCTCGAACGATTCGTCCTCCTCGACGGCATTCGTGACCTCGTCACCGGCATTCGTTTCTGGTTCCGGCTCGGGGACGTAGTGGAACAGCTGACGGCCATCGGTCTGTGAGCGGGCCGGCTCCGGCTCGGCCGGGGCAGCCTCGGCCGGCGTACCGGAATCGGCAGTGAGCGGTGGGAACTGGTCCGGTGCGGCCTCGTCGGAATAGTGCGCGATGATGGCAGCAAAAGCGCTGTCGATGTCCTCCCGGTCGTCGGGCCCGGGACTGCCCGGACCGCCGCCGTTGTTGGGTCCGCTCATCATGGTGGCTCAGCTGTCCGCGTCCGCTTGCCGGGCCGACAGCACCCGGTTGATGAACTCGATCGACTCCGTGAAGATGTCCTCAGCGTCATAGTCCATGGTCGCCACATGATAGCTGCGGTGCAGCAGCCGCTCGGTTACCTCGGTGGATGAGACGGCCTGACAGATGAGGGCGACCGACGACGGGTCAACCACATGGTCGACCAGCGATCGAAAGATCAGCAGGGGCTGGTCCACTCCTGCCAGGTTCTTTCGGATATCTCGCCAGAGCAGCGTTTGGGAGGCCAGTGCGTTCAGCGGGGTGCGACTGTAACCGCCCTCGTCCACCTGTGGCTTGGCGATGTCGCTGGCAATCCCGGCCAGTGAGGGCATCAGCCGTCTGAGCACCGGCAACACGAGCAGCCGCTTGTCGGACAACATGATGGCCGGGTTGACCAGGACGAGACCGGCGATCTTGTCGTGGTGCTGCTCAGCAAGGCGGAGAGCGAGGCCACCGCCCATGGAGAGGCCGGCGACGAAGACCTGACGGCATTCGGCCGACAGGATCGCGAACTCCCGGTCCACCACCGCGTACCAATCGGTCCACTGGGTCCTATTCAAGTCCTGCCAGCTGGTGCCATGGCCAGGCAGTCGCGGCAAGGAAACCCGGAAGCCAGCCGCGAGCAGCTGGTCGGCCCAGGCGCGCAGCGAGCGAGGAGACCCCGTGAAGCCATGGCACAACAGCACCCCGACCTGTTCCTTGCCAGCAGAGAAGGGGCCAGCAGAGGAGGGACCGGCAAAGAAGGGTGCGGCGTCTTCGGAGACGGCAGCTGGCGCCGGGGCATCCTCGATGCCGGCTGTGCGATTCGGCAACAGCTGCTGCAGCAAGGACTTCATCACCGCATCGTAGTAGGCCAACGGTATCGTCTCAGCACGAGCCACCAAGGCTGATTGGTCCGAACGTCCCACGCAGGCAGCCCCTCTGTCGGGAAATGAGCCAAGGGCCTAGGGTTTTGATCACTATCAGGAGGCCGGCTTTGTTGTACTGGTTGTTCAAATGGTTTGCGTTCACGCCGGCCATCAAGCTGATCTGTCGTCCGTGGATGGAGGGCCGGGAGAACGTGCCCAAACACGGCGCCGCCATCCTGGTCAGCAACCATCTGTCGGCCGGTGACCCGATCGTGCTGCCGGCCATGCTGAAGCGACGTCTGACCTTCCCGGCGAAGGCCGAGCTGTTTGCCGGCGGCGGCCTCCGGGCCGGGGTGGTGAAATGGTTCCTCACGTCGGTCGGGATGGTACCGATGGATCGCTCCGGCGGCCGGGCCAGCGCTGTCAGCATGGACTCGGTGCTGAAGGTGCTGGCCGACGGTGCACTGATCGGTATCTATCCCGAAGGCACCCGGTCGCCCGACGGCCGGCTCTACAAAGGCAAGACCGGCGTAGCCCGGTTGGTGCTGGCAGCCGGCGTCCCGGTCCTCCCGGTGGCCATGATCAATACGCAGTCGGTGCGCAACCGGTTCGGCGTTCCGGTCTGGGAGCGGCCAGGAATCCGGGTCGGCCGGCCGCTCGACTTCACCCGCTACGCGAACGCCGGTAATGACCGCAATGTGCTGCGCTGGGTTACCGACGAGATCATGACTGCCGTGCTGGCGTTGTCCGGCCAGGAGTCCGTCGACGTCTACGCCAGCAGTGTGAAGACGGCAGCAGTTGATGGCCGCCGGCTGGAGCAGCGGGTCATCGCCCGCCCGGGTCTGGGCAACCCGGTGCCGCCCATCCCGGTAGCACCTCAGAAACTGCCCGGTGCTGGTGACCTGCCACTCAAGAGAAGGCATCGTGAGCCCTCCGGACCCAGCTGAGGTGCCCCAGCCTGAGGTGCC
>JBBSQO010000247.1:0-4346 GCA_038244025.1 Propionibacteriales bacterium | reverse complement strand
TGAGCGGTTTAGGCTGCAATGGTGGATACCAAAGCTGCCCCGATCCGTGTTGTGGTCGCCAAGCCCGGGCTTGACGGTCATGACCGCGGTGCCAAAGTTGTCGCTCGCGCGCTCCGGGATGCCGGGATGGAGGTCATCTACACCGGCCTGCACCAGAGTCCTGAGCAGATTGTGCAGGCAGCGGTGGCCGAGGACGCCGACGCGATCGGACTTTCGGTGCTGTCCGGGGCGCACATGACACTGTTCGCCCGGGTAATGGAGCTGCTCAAGTCCTCCGATGCGACCGACATCGTCGTCTTCGGCGGCGGCATCATCCCCGAGGCCGATCGGTACGCGTTGGCCGAGCTCGGCGTGCGGCAGGTCTTCACCCCCGGTGCCACCATGGTCGACATCGTGGCCTGGGTCCGGAACAATGTTCATCGCACCGCAGAGTTCTGAGCATCGAGCTCACTGGGCAACAGGGCGAGGGTGAGGGTGCAGCGGTGTCCCCGTACGCGTTGCGCTGCCAACCATTAGGCTCGCTGGACCAGCTGGAGAGACTGCCAGCGACTACGACCGGCTGAAAACCGCCAGGCCCGCTATGTTGTCAAGCAGTCGATGTTGTCAAGTAGCCGATGTTGTCAAGTAGTCGATATTGTCAAGCACTCGACGTCAGTTGGTGAGCAGGACCAGTATCGGGCATTCCCGAAGTAAGGATGGAGTCGTCGTGGATCTCTACGAGTACCAGGCGCGCGACATATTCGAGTCGCACGGCGTGCCGGTGTTGCGGGGCATCACCGTCACAACCCCCCAGGAAGCCAAAGCCGCAGCCGAGTCGCTCGGCACATCGGTTGTCGTCGTCAAGGCCCAGGTGAAGACTGGGGGCCGGGGCAAGGCCGGCGGTGTCAAGGTGGCCAAGAACCCGGAGGAAGCGGCGGCCCGGGCCGAAGAGATTCTCGGACTGGACATCAAGGGTCACATCGTCAAAAAGGTGATGGTCACCGAGGGCGCCGACATCGCCGAGGAGTACTACGTCTCGATGCTGCTGGACCGGGCCAACCGCAGCTACCTGGCCATCTGCAGCAAGGAGGGCGGGGTCGAGATCGAGCAGCTGGCGGTCGAGCGTCCGGATGCGCTGGCCAAGGTCCCGGTGGATCCCCTGATCGGCATAGACGAGGCCAAGGCAGCAGAAATCGTTGCCGCGGCCGGATTCGACGAGGCCTCCGGTTTTGATCAGGCCACCCAGGCACAGCTCGTCCAGGTGCTGCAGAAGCTGAGCGACGTGTACACCGGCCAGGACGCCACCTTGGTGGAGGTTAACCCGCTGGTCAAGACCGGCGACGGCAACATCGTGGCGCTCGACGGCAAGGTCACCTTGGATGAGAACGCCGCGTTCCGGCATCCGGACCACGAGGCGCTGGTGGACAACTCGACCACCGATCCGCTGGAGAATGCCGCGAAGGCCAAGGGCCTAAATTACGTCAAGCTGGATGGCTCGGTCGGCATCATCGGCAACGGTGCTGGGCTAGTGATGAACACCCTGGATGTGGTCGCCTATGCCGGGGAGGCAGTGGGAGGGTCCAGCGGCGATGCGCCACGACCCGCGAACTTTCTGGACATCGGTGGCGGCGCCAGCGCCGAGGTGATGGCCAACGGCCTGGAGATCATCCTGGGCGACCAGCAGGTCAAGAGCGTCTTCGTGAACGTGTTCGGCGGCATCACCGCTTGTGATGCGGTGGCCAACGGCATTGTGCAGGCCTACCAGCTGCTGGCGTCGCGTGGCGAAGAGATCAGCAAGCCGCTGATCGTACGGCTGGACGGCAACAACGCCGAGGAAGGTCGCCGCATCCTCACCGATGCCGACCTCGCCGGGCTGGAACAGGTGGACACCATGGACGGTGCGGCGCGGCGAGCTGCTGAGCTGGCAGGTGAGGCCGAGCCGATTGGCAAAACAGGGACCGCGGGCAGTGCCCGCGGGGCCAACTGAGAAGAGGACGTACGAGCCATGGCAATTTTTCTGAATTCGGATTCTAAGCTCATCATCCAGGGCATGACCGGTTCGGAGGGCCGCAAGCACACCCAGCGGATGCTCAACTCCGGCAGTAAAGTGGTTGCCGGCGTGACGCCGGGCAAGGGCGGCCAGACGGTCGATTTCCGTCCGGCACCGGGTGCCGACTCCGCGGCAGAGCGCGTCTCGGTACCGGTGTTCGACCACGTCCGGGAGGCGATGGAAGCCACCGGCGCCAACGCAGGAGTCATCTTCGTACCGGCCAAGTTCACCAAGGCAGCCGTGGTCGAGGCCATCGAGGCCCGCATTCCCCTGGCGATCGTGATCACCGAAGGGGTGCCGGTGAAAGACTCGGCCGAGGTCTTCACCCTCGCCCAGGGATCGGACACCAGGCTCGTCGGGCCCAACTGCCCAGGCGTGATCTCACCCGGGCAGTGCAACGCCGGCATCATCCCCGCCGACATCGCGCCGGCACCGGGCCGGGTAGGGCTGGTGTCGAAGTCCGGCACGCTGACCTACCAGATGATGTATGAGCTGCGTGACTTCGGTTTCTCCTCGGCCATCGGGATCGGCGGCGACCCAGTGATCGGCACCACCCATATCGACGCGCTGCAGGCGTTCCAGGATGACCCGGACACCGACGCGGTGGTGATGATCGGCGAGATCGGTGGTGACGCCGAGGAACGGGCGGCCGAGTTCATCGCTGCCCACGTCACCAAGCCGGTCGTCGGCTATGTGGCTGGGTTTACCGCACCCGAGGGCAAGACGATGGGCCACGCCGGCGCCATCGTCTCCGGTTCATCCGGTACGGCGGCCGCCAAGAAGGAAGCCCTGGAGGCGGCCGGCGTCAAGGTGGGCAAGACACCAAGCGAGACTGCCGATCTGATGCGCGACATCATGCAGCACCTGGCGCGCTGACGGGTCGGCAAAGAAGCGGGGCTGCCGGAGTCCTACTTGATCTGGCTGGCGCGCTGCCCGGCGCGGACATTCAGGTTGTCCCACTGCTCATCGGTGAAGTCAAAATCGTCACCGGGGGAGAGGAAGGTGTAGACCACCTTTGACCCGGCGGACAGGATGCCGACCCGGTAGGTGACCTTGGTCTTCTTGTCGATCTCCTGGACGACCGTGAAGGCTGACCCGGCAATACCGGTGGCGTTGGCGCCCTGGCCGGTAACCTTTACCGGCTTGCTGATCGTGGCAGTCAGCTGTCGCTTGCCGCAGGTTGAGACATTGTGGGACACCTTGCTGACCAGCGCGTCCGCGGCCTTGGCATCCTTCATTGTCCAGATGATCTCGTCGAGGCCGAGCGTGTCCGGTGCCTGCGGGTCATCGTGCATCAGGTACGTCCGTTGCGCCGCCGCCTTGGTGGTCCCCGCTACCGAGGCGAAGTTGACGGCCTCGCACTGGCTGCCGCTCACATCCGGCTTGCTGATCGGGTCCGTCCCACCCCAGCTGCCGGTCGACTTGCTGATCGGCGGGATGTCGGCGGCCGTCAGGAAGCCCGGCACGTCACCGCCCAACGGCGGTGGGCCAGTCGTCACCGAGAAACCGCTGCTGCACAGCCCCACCGCTGCCGTGCACTGGTCATTAGTGACCTTGGCGGACGCCCGACCCAGTGCGGCCACGCTCGGTGCAGTGCCCGACTGGGCCACCTCGATGATGTTGACGATGCTCCCAGTGCGGCTGAGCAGCACTGTGTGGAAGGTGGGCTTGTCGGCCCCGACCTGGACCACCACCCCGGTGGCTTGGTTGCCGAGGTCGGCGACGACGATGCCATGGACGAGGTAGGCGCCTTCCAGCTGACATTCACCCAGCTGTCCAGCCTGGCCGGTGAAAGCCTGGGTGGCTTCTTCTGGACTGGGATAGGCGTCAGCCTGGTGAAGTATGGTGGGGGGATTTTTGCCCGAAGCTGTCAGGGTACGGACCATGGACAGTTCCGGCGTCGGCTGTCCTTCGGTGCTGGACTGGAGGCAGGCCGGCAGTGGGGAGTTGCCGTCGATCCCGGTCTGGGTGAGGGAAGCCTGCCAGCTCCGGTCCGGGTCGACCAGGTTGGCATCAGTCTCACTCAGCATTGACTCCGGACTCAGGATCGCTGCCGGCTGCGTTGACGACTGCTGTTGGCTAGGTTGAGATGAGGTGTGGGCCTGCGGGTCGGCCGACGGCTTGGTCAGCAGCGCGTGCGCCGCATACACGACTCCTACAATGATGACCACCGCGGCCGCGACGGCGCCAATCCAGAGCGGCAGCCTCCTTCGGCGGACGTCTACCGTGCGTCTGGGTACCGTGGGTGTGGGTACTACGGGTTCGGACTGAATCCAACCGTCCGCGGCTGGTGGAGTGACTGCTAGCGGCGGCGTGT